>CAYVVX010000420.1:0-5327 GCA_964455315.1 uncultured Planctomycetales bacterium
GGGCTGATTGATGAGCGAAATAGGCTGCTACAGGCACCTGACCGTCGGCTACCTTTACGGGTGGCCGCTACATGAACCGCTCGAGCCCGTATCCTTTGGCAAGGATCGCGCCGCGAACGTGGCCACCTGTTCACCCGGAGAGCTTGTCCTCGGGGGCGGAGATGGAGAGTGGCCCGCGCTGGTGTTCCACCGTCTCGATTATTGCGTTGCCCGCTTGCTGGCAAGCGCGTTCAATCCGGCAGCATCTCCACCAAATCAGGAAGTGTTGTCCATGTGCGCGGAAGCTCACATGGATAATGAAGTACTCGAGTACCGGGACTGGACATTCGACAACCACCGCGTTTTCTATCATAGCTGCCATAGCGATTTCACTTCAGATATCGGCTTGGCAACTGAACCCTGTGGGAGCGTTATTGGTTTCGAGCGGTGGCTCATGTACTGCGTGGCAGAGTTCGTCTACATCTCACTGCCAACCATTTTGCCTGTGATCGAGCGGTGGCGGCGGCAGTTGGGTCTTTCCGGTTACACCTTTCGCAAGATCATGCTTCCTCCTCCGGGATACGGGGCCGATGGATGGCCGATGCCACCTGCCGAGGAATGCCCCGGCCTCGGAACGTTCAGGTGGGAAGTAAGAGACAGGTGGCCGGGAGTTCACACACTCGAGAACCAAGTTGATCCTGGCTGAATGGCATGAAGCTGGATGAAACTGCGCATTTTCAATGCCATCTCCGGCTTATCGCTGCTGATGTTCGCAGCGATGATCGTAATGTGGCTGCGAAGCTTCTGGCATTAGGATCACATTGGCTGCGCCTGTCTTTCGCCCGGAGGGCGCATGAAGGTTGCCAGAGGTGAACGCAGTGAACCTCTGGAATCGCTTGCCATTCAGTGATAGACCCGCCCGGTGAGGGCGGATGAATCACCCACGAGGTTCATCCATCCTCGCCAGTCGCGACCTCACTCCAGACAGACAAACATCCCGAACCGCCCCGCGTCCTTTCTGTCCCGGCGGTGGCTCCAGAACCGCTCATCGCACATGCTGCACAGGCCGGCAACCTCGATGGCATCGGCAGGCACGCCCGAGCCTATCAATTGCCGCCGATTGGCCGCCCACATGTCGAACATGAACTTGTCGCCGCGCGGTGTGAAGCAGGCGTCGGCATTGTCGAGGCGCGTCTGCGCGATCCTCCGTACTTCCTCCCCCACCTCGTAGCAGCAAGGGCCCGCCGAGGGTGCGATCCCGGCCACCAGTTTGCCCGGATCGCTGCCGAACGACCGCACCATCTGCCGCACCAGGTTCTCCGCCGCCCGCGCCACCGTTCCCTGCCAGCTCGCATGCACCACGCCCACCGCGTGCCGCGAAGCGTCGTACACCCACACCAGCGGGCAGTCGGCCGACAGGAAGATCATCGGCACGCCCGGCGTGTCGCACACCAGTCCGTCCACGTACGGCACCGCCGAGCCGCGTCCGTCACGGCCCCTGCCCACGTCGCACGCGACGACCCGCAGCACCTCGCCGCCGTGCACCTGCGCCGGCGACGTCAGACGCTCGTAATCGCAGCCCATCGCCGCGCACAGCCGTCGACGCCACGCAACGGCCTGATCCGCGTCCACACCCCGATGCGGCGCCATGTTCTGCGGCCGGGTGGTCACACCGTGCGCGATCCCCGCCTCGGCTGTGAGCCGCTCAAACCGCAGCAGCCGGATATCGTCGATGGTGACTTCGATCATGCCTGCCTTCCGTGGCTCGTGCTCAGGATGGTCGCCGACAAACGAATGCCCGACCGGCGACTGGATACCGACCACGAGTGACGCTCCGGCTGAAAGCTGATAGCTGACAGCCGGCAGCCCTGTCGCTCACACATTGAACCGGAAATTGATGATATCCCCGTCCTGCACAACGTACGTCTTGCCTTCCAGCCGCAGCTTCCCGGCCGCCTTGGCCCCCTTCATGTCCCCCGCCGCAACCATGTCGTCGAACGCCACCGTCTCGGCCCGGATGAAGCCGCGGGCGATGTCCGTGTGAATCTTGCCGGCCGCCTCGACCGCGTCGCTGCCCCGCCGGATCGACCACGCCCGCACCTCGTCCTCACCGGCCGTCAGGAACGAGATCAGTCCCACCGCGTCGTAGCACGCCCGCACCAGCCGCTCGCGGGCCGGCTCCTTCACCCCCAGATCCTCGAGGAACGCCTTGCGGTCGGTCGTGTCCAGCTCGGCGATCTGCGCTTCCGTCCCGGCACACAGCGCGATGGTCGCCTTCGCCGGTTCGTACTGGAACGGCGCTTCCGCCGCCGCCTGATCCTCACCCACGTTGACCACCACGATCAGCGGTTTCATGGTCAGAAACTGGAAGCTCAGCAGCATCTTACGATCGTCATCGCTGCGCACCACGCCGGCTAGCGGCTGCTCGGACTCCAGTGCCTGCTGGCAGCGCTGCATGAGCTCCAGCTCGCGTTTCTCCTGGTCCAGCGTCTTGGTCGGCTTCTTGAGCGACTTCTCCAGCCGTTCCACCCGGTTGGTCACCGTCTCCAGGTCGCAGAACAGCAGCTCCGAAGCCAGCTCCTTCAGATCCGCCGGGGCGTCCACCCGGTTGCGGTAAGCCGGCACCGACGGGTTGTCGAAAGCCCGTACCACCGCGACCAGCGCGTCACACTTGCGCACCGAGGGCAGGGCCTTGCGGAACTCCGCCGACGCGGCCGCGGTCTCGTGGCTGAACCCGGGGACGTCGAGGCAGTCCATCGTCGCCTCGGTGTACTTCTTGGGCTTGTAGAGCTTCTCCAGCACGTCCAGCCGGGCGTCCGGCACCTTGACCACGGCGAGTTGCTCGCCGCCGGCGTGATGGCCGCTGTCGCTGACCCCGGTGACGGCCCGGAAGAGGGTGGTTTTGCCGCTCTGGGGCGGTCCGACGAAGGCGATGCGCATGCGTGTTTCCTGAAGCGTGAGGCCAAGACCGCCCGAAGCGGATCCAGCACGATCCGTCCGCGGCGCCTTTCCGGCCAGGGTCATCCGCCGCCGTGCCCCCCGCGGAGGCGACGTGACGAGACTCGGATTGTAGAACGCGTCGGGTTAAGGTCAACCGCCCCGGCTGCCGGACGCGCTGATTCCCGGCCCTGGTTGACACCCTGCCCGGGACGGCTAAGCTGGACAGGAAGTAGGCGAAACCACCACCCTTGGAGAGGTGGCAGAGTGGCTGAATGCACCGGTTTGCTAAACCGGCATACGGGGTAACCCCCGTATCGCGGGTTCGAATCCCGCCCTCTCCGTTTCCTACCCGTTTTCCTGCCCCAGAACCGCGAAAACACGCGGTTTTCCGCTGGTTTTCAGCGAGTCCGGTATCCGCAGCAGGACCGTTCCCCTCTCCTCTTTCGTCGCGCCAGTTCGCGCCAAGAATGCGCCCTTTCGCGCCGCTACTGGTGGGGCTACTGGTGGACATCAAATTAGAGGCATCCCGCCCCGAGAGAACGTCATGGGTCCCCTCCCGGCACGCTTCGTCCGCGGCAACCGAAAGATCGGGCAGCACCGTCAGGGCGGCAGCCTCGTCGTCGGCATAGCGATGAGTATACCGGTCCATCGTCAACGTGATCGTGGAGTGCCGCGCCAGTGCCTGGGCCGTCTTGGGGTGGACGCCGCCAGCGGCCAGGTTGCTGATGAAGGTGTGCCGGAAGGCGTGGAAGTCCACCACCCGGCCGTCGGCGTCCCGGGTGGCGATGCCAGCGGTGGCCAGATCCTCCTTGAGCATCATCGAGAAGGTCCGGCGATCCGCAGGGGCTCGGAAGGCTATCGCGGCGGGCGCCTTCCCGGCAAGATGGGCTCGCAATCTTTCCGTGAGGCTGGGCCGCAGGGGCAGGGTATCCTCCCGACGCCGCTTGCTGTAGGCCGCCGCCACGGTGACCGTGGGACTGTCACCATCGAGGTGGAAGGATGCCCGGGTCAGGCTGCGCACTTCCCCCGCCCGCAACCCCGTTTCCACCGCCAGCCGGTACATGAGGGCGCGATCCGGGCCGGCCATGCCGAACCGCTCAGGGCCGTCCTCGGCAACGGCGATGAGAGCCTGCAATTCGACCACTGCCAACGCGCGGCGATCGCGCCGCCGATCCGTCTTGACGTTCAGGGTGTCCAGGTACGCCAGCGGGCTATCCGCCGCTCGACGATCCTTCACCATCCACCGGGCGAATTGCTTCATGGCCCCGACGTAGAAGTTGAAGGTCTGCGCGCTGATTCCCTGCCTCGGCTCGGCCGTTCCGTCGCTCGGCTTCCCGCCCTCCCTCAACTCGCGCAGGTAGGCCATCGTGCGACTCGCCGACACCTCGGACCATCGCTTGAAGCCGGCACCGTCCACCACCTTCCGCACCCGCCCCGTCACGAGCCCCACCTGTCGCACGGTCACGCCCTTGGCGTGGAGCGAGTTCGTCCAGTCCGCGATGTGCTCCATGATCGGCCGGCGGGCCTCCTGGGCGAGCAGTTCCGCACGCGCGTCGATGGTCCCTTCGCGGCGGAGGGCCGCAGCCGTTGACCACGTGCCCAGAATCCGCTCCGCGGCCCGCTTGTCGGTTGTCCTGGTGCTGCGCTCCTTGCGCTGTCCATCGTGGTCGTACCACTTGGCGACCCAGGCTCCCCCGCTCCTGCGTTGGAGCAGTGTTCCGCCACCGTTACCACGTTGCCGTTTGCGCGCCATCACATGGCTCCTCTGGATCGCTTTGACTTGAAGCGTTTTCGGTATCGCTTTCCAGACTCCTTTGAGAGGGTATAGGAGTTCTCTTCCGCCACCGCGTTTCGATAGTACTCGCGCTCCTCGATACTGCCGCGACTGGCCATCTGGGTGATGAGCCGTGCATGCGCGCCTTCGAGCAGTTTGATCATCCGCCTCAGATCGAGTTCGGCCGAGGCGATGACATCCTCATGTGGCGCGAGATCGGGCGTACGATCGATGAGATCCGATAATTCAAGAGCACGCGTCGAGCTCCGGAGAATTGATTCGCGGAAGCTCCGGCGAACCTTGGCAATTGACTTGATAGTCCTCATCGTGGTTTTCTCTTTCTCCGCTTCGAGCGGATGACGATCTCCAGTCCGAGGTAATCGGCCAGCCGCTCCACCGCCTCCACGCTCAGGCCCCTCTCGCCGTTGACGAAACGCGAGAGCTGACTGGGCGCGACGCCGGCACCTTTGCAGATGCGGTAGCAGGTCTGCCCGCTGTTCTCGATTGCCGCTTGGATCGACTGGAGAATCGTTGCCATAGTTTCACTCTATCACACCATTTGCCTTCGGGCAAATGTTGGGCGGATAGCCCTTCACCTTCCACTCCTCGCGAAGCCGGACAGCCCGCTCATGGA
>CAYVVX010000421.1:0-5323 GCA_964455315.1 uncultured Planctomycetales bacterium
GCTGCGGAAGACTTCGTTGCGGTCGGCGATCCTGCGGATCTTGGCCAGCGCCTCCTCTGTGGAAGGAGCCTCGATCTCGTCCTTGACCTCCTGCCCGGCCTGGTTCATGGCTTCATATTGGAAAGTCGCCATAGAGGGCTCCTTCGGATGAGAAGTGAGAGGTTGGAAGTGAGAAAGCAGAACCGCGATGGTCGATCCACCGCCACACCTGCCGTGCGGGTGCCGCCTTGCTCACTTTTCACTGCCCACTTCTCGCTTCATGATCATCATTCATCGACAATCGTCTCGCGCACCACCTCCTCGATGGAGGTGATCCCTTCAAACACCGCCAGCCGGCCGGCATCACGCAGCGACCGCATGCCCCGCTTGCGGGAGGCCTGCCGCAGCACGTTGGTCGACGCGTGCCGCATGACCAGGTCGCGCATTTCGTCGTTCATGAGCATGAACTCGAACAGGCCCAGCCGGCCCTTGTAGCCGGTATTGTTACAGAAATCACATCCCTTGCCGTACATGAACGACCGCCCCTGCACGTCCTCCGGGCGGAGTTCCAGTTCCATCAGCACTTCCTCGGTGGGATGGAATTCGTCCTTGCAGTTTTCGCAGATCCGCCGCACCAGCCGCTGGGCCACCACCGCCTCCAGGGTGGCCGTCAGCAAAAACGGCTCCATGCCCAGGTCGACCAGTCGGGCCACGGCCGAGGGGGCGTCGTTCGTATGCAGCGTCGTGAATACCAGGTGTCCGGTCAACGAGGCCTGCACGGCAATCTGGGCGGTCTCCAGGTCGCGAACCTCGCCCACCAGGATGATGTCGGGGTCCTGCCGCAGGAAGCTGCGCAGGCACTTGGCGAAGGTCATGCCGATATCGGTGTTGATCTGGCACTGGACCAGCCCGTCGATGTCGTACTCCACGGGGTCTTCGGCGGTGAGGATCTTGGTGTCGATTTCGTTCAGTTCGTTCAAGGCCGCGTACAGGGTGGTGGTTTTACCGGACCCGGTCGGGCCGGTGTTGATCAGGATCCCGTTGGGCTTCTTGATGAGCTGTCGGAAGACGCCCAGGTCGTCGTCGCGCATGCCGACTCGATCCAGCGACAACTGCACGTTGCCGCGGTCCAGCACACGCATGACCACGCTCTCGCCGAACAGCGTCGGCAGCACGCTGATACGCAGATCCACCGGGTTTCCGCCCACCACCAGCTCGATGCGGCCGTCCTGGGGCAGGCGCCGCTCGGCGATGTTCAGGTTGGCCATGACCTTGATACGGCTGGCGATGGCCATGGCGATGTGCTTGGGCGGCGGAACCATCTCGTAGAGCACGCCGTCGATGCGGTAGCGCATCTTGTACTCGTTCTCGAACGGCTCGAAGTGGATGTCGCTGGCCTTGTCCCGGATGGCCTGCAGCAGCACCAGGTTGAGCAGCTTCTTGACCGGGTTGGACTCGGCCAGATCCTTCAGCTCGTCGAGGTCGATGGATTCGCCGCGTCCCTCGAGCCTGGAGAGATCCTCGTCGCCGGAGAGCTCATCGATGAGGTTTTCGATGGAGTCCTGCTGATCCTCCGGATAGTAGCGGCCCAGCGCGGTGGCGATGTCCTCGGGGGTGGAGATGCAGGCCCGGATGTTGAAGCCCATCAGCGTTTTCAGGTCGTCGGTGGCCTGAAAATTGGCCGGATTGTCCAGCGCCACGGTCAGCAGTCTGGTGGACGCCTCGTAATCCAGCGGGATGATCTTGTAGGTGTGGGCCACCTGGGCGGGCACCATGGCCACGATCTCCCGCGGCACGTCGTACTTGCCCAGGTCCACTGGCTCCATGCCCACCTGGGCGGCCAGGGCAAGCTGCACGTCGGCCTGGTTGACATAGCCGAGCTCGTCCAGGATCTGCCCGATGGGCCCGGGGGACTTCTTCTGCATCTCCAGGGCTTCACCGACCTGGGTACGGGTGATCTTGCCCATCTTGATGAGAATCCGGCCCAAGGTGCGCCCGCGGAGCTGGCTGATCGGCGGCATCTTGCCGCCCCCGCCCGGTGGCAGGCGCCGGGGCGGGGGCGAAGCCGGGGGCGTGCCGGGAGGTGCCGGCGGCTTCGAACCTCCAGAAGCTGATGCCTGCGGCTTCGGCGGAGACGAGGAAGGCACCTCTTTCCTGACCGGGGGAATGGAGTGCACGTCCAGCGAGCCGGCCTCGCCAGGCCGGGGCTCGGCCGGCTTGGAGGGAATCACGCGTACTTTGGGTGGATCAGCCATGACAACTCGCCTCGAATGCTTCGATCAACATATCCTATTGTATCGCCCCGCCCGGCTCCATCCGCCGCGACCGATCCCCATCGAAACCGCCCGGGAGCGGCCATGCTTCAACATTCATTGAAGTTAAATCCGGGCCCGGGTCAGCCCTTGGACGCCGGGGGCAGCTCCGGTTCGTCGCCGGGCCCGCGAGGCTTGTTCGGCCCGCCCCCGACTCCGCCGCCGGCGGGCGGCGGTCCCTGGCCCTTCTCGTGAGCCTCGATCTTGTCCTGCATGTCGCCGGGGCTGCGGGCCTTGTCCATGGCCTCCTCCGGTGAGATGGTCTTGCTCTTGTACAGCTCGAACAGGTGCTCATCGAGAAGCTGCATGCCGTACTTCTTGCCGGTCTGGATGCTGGAGTCGATGCGGAAGGTCTTGTTCTCGCGGATCAGGTTGGCGATCGCCGGCGTGACCACCATGAACTCGTAGGCGGCGACCATGCCCTTCTCGATCCGCGGGCACAGGGCCTGGGACAGCACCGCGATCAGCGTGGTCGAGAGCTGCACGCGGATCTGCTCCTGCTGCTCGTGGGGGAAGGCATCGATGATCCGGTTCACCGTGCCCTGGCAACCGGTGGTATGCACGGTGGAGAACACCAGGTGGCCGGTCTCGGCGGCCCGGATGGCCGACTCCATGGTCTCCAGATCGCGAAGCTCGCCGACCAGGATCACGTCCGGATCCTGGCGGAGCACGCGGCGCAGGGCCTCGGAGAAGCTGGGCACGTCATTGCCCACCTCGCGCTGGTTGAACACCGACTTCTTGTGGTTGTGGTAATACTCGATCGGCTCCTCGACGGTCACGATGTGGCGGTCGAAGTTCTCGTTCACGTAGTTGAGCATCGACGCCAGCGTGGTGGTCTTGCCCGAGCCGGTCGGACCGGTGACCAGGAAGAGCCCGCGCGGCCGGCGGCACAGGGCCTGCACGATGGGCGGCAGGCCGATGTCCTTGAAGGACAGCAGCCGCGAGGGAATCAACCGCAGCACCAGGGCCAGGTTGCCCTTCTGGCGGAAGACGGAGACGCGGAAACGCCCCTGGTCGCCGAAGGCGAAGCCGTAGTCGGTGCCGCCTTCCTCCTGGATTTCCTGCTGGTTGCGATCCGGGGTGATCGACTTCATCAGTGCGACCGTGTCCTCCGGCTCGAGCACCTTGGTCTCCAGCGAGCGAAGATGCCCGTGCAGCCGCAACACCGGAGGCCGGCCCACGGTCAGGTGAATATCCGACGCCCCGCGGCGGATGCAGGTCTCGAGAATACGATCGATATGCAACTGGCCCATAGATGATCCTGCCATTTGCGAGCGCCCGCGGCGTGGCACCGGTTTTCAACCGGTGCAGCGCAGGCTGGAAACCTGTGCCATCAGCCGCGGAGATCCCGCGTCACTGCTTAATCGTCCACCACCACGCCTTCGCCCTGGGCGTGCCGGGCGACCTCGCGGAGCGTGGTCACGCCGCGCAGCACCTTCAGTTTGCCGTCTTCCATCAGGCTGCGCATGCCCGACGCCCTGGCCGCCTTGCGAACCTGTCCGGTCGAGGCCCGGTTGAAGGCCAGCTCGCGGATCTCGTTGTTCATCTGAAGCATCTCGAAGATGCCGTGCCGCCCGCGGAAACCGGTGCCGCTGCATCGCTTGCAGCCCGCCCCGCGCTTCAGCGTGCGATCGCGCAGATCGTCCTCGTTGAACTGCAGCAGCCGCAGCAACTGGCGGTCCGGCGAGGGATCATCTTCCTTGCACTCCTCGCAGATCAGCCGGATCAGCCGCTGGGCCATGATCGCCTGCACCGAACTGGCCACCAGGAACGGCTTGATGCCCATGTCGATCAGGCGGGTGATGGCGCTGGGGGCGTCGTTGGTGTGCAGCGTGCTGAAGACCAGGTGCCCGGTGAGGGCCGCCTGAATGGCCACCTCGCCGACCTCCAGATCGCGAATCTCGCCGACCAGGATGATGTTGGGCGCCTGACGCAGCATGGCCCGCAGGATGCGGGCGAAGCTCAGCCCGATGTCCTCGCGGACGGCGCACTGGTTCATGCCCGGGAAGTTGTACTCCACGGGATCTTCCGCGGTGATGATCTTCTTGTCCGGGCGGTTCAGCTCCTGCAGCGCCGAGTACAGCGTCGTGGTCTTGCCCGAGCCGGTCGGCCCGGTGACCAGGAAGATGCCGTTCGGGCGGCGGATGATCTTTACGAACTGCTGGTAATCGTCCTCCTCGAAGCCCAACGCCTGGATGCCCACCCGCACCGAATCCGGCCGCAGAATACGCATGACCACGCTTTCGCCGTGGTACGCCGGGCACGAACTCACCCGGAAGTCGATGTCCTTGCCGCTCACGCTGAGCTTGATGCGACCGTCCTGGGGGATGCGCTTCTCGGCGATGTCGATCCCGGCCATCAGCTTGAGCCGGGCGATCACCGCGCTCTGCACCGACTTGGGAATCTTCTCCCGCTCCAGGCACACCCCGTCGATCCGGTAGCGGACCCGCACCCGGTTGGCCATGGGCTCCACGTGGATGTCGCTGGCTCGCGTCCGCACCGCTTCGCCGATGATCTGGTTGATCAGCCGGATGATCGGGGCGTCGGCCTCGTCCAGCGGCTTGAGATCGGTGTCCTCGTCGTCGGGCAGGTCCTGATCGATGCTGTGCATGGTCTCGGCGAGCTTGCTGCCCACGCCGCTGACCAGCTTTTCGATCAGCCGCTGAATCCGCGAGGGCGCCGCCAGCACCGTTTCGATGTTGGGGTTCAGACGGAACCGCAGCGTGTCCAGCGTCTCCAGGTCCAGCGGATCGGAGATGACCACCTTGAGCCGCCCGTTCTCCTCCCCCAAGGGCAGTACCTTGTGGGCCTTGATGATCTTGGGGTCGATCAGGTGCAGGTGGGCCTGCACCACTGCGGCCCGCTCCAGGTCGACGTACTCCATGTCGAACTGGCTGGCCAGGGCCTGGTAGACATCATCCTCCTTGCACAGCTCCAGCTCGATCAGCGCCTCGCCGATCCGTTTCTTGTGCTCGGCGGCGTAGACCAGGGCGTCTTCGAGAGCCTTGGCGGCCAGCTTGTTCCAGCCGATC
>CAYVVX010000422.1:0-5321 GCA_964455315.1 uncultured Planctomycetales bacterium
CGGCGGCCGACCGGTTGCGGAGTCTATCAGAGAGCGGGCCCGCTTGCAAAGCCCTTCCCGGGTCAAAACCGCGGTTTCTGGGTGGTGCCTCACTCCCCCGCATCGGCCGCCGGACGGCGGTGAAACCTGTTCGAGAAGAAGCTTTCCACCACCAGCAGCCCCAGCAGCCCCAACCCCAGCGGTACCCACAGTTCCACCGGCCCGGCGGTCCGCGTTCCCCCGGCCACCAACTCGTCAAGCGATCTCGCTACCGTCAATACGCCGGCAGGGGCCAGCGTGGCCAGTACCGCCGGATCGGCCCGCCGGAGATCGCTCTCGGTCTCGGCGACGTTCACACTGTACACCTGTACGGGGTCGCCGGCCCCCTCGATGCTCACCTCGTAAAGCCCCATCCGCTCCGTGGGCAGCGGAAGGAGATCCCCGGTCGGGGTGAGGGTGTCAGTCTGGCCGGAGATCCGCTCCCGCAAGGTCAGCGAACCCTTCGTCATCGGTTCGTTCAGTGGACTGAAAACGGCCTGGCCCGCGTGGAATGCAGCCAGGTGGTCGCTGGGAGGGGCGAGGGAGTCGAGGAGGGCATGCAGCAGGACGATCATCGGGGCCGCCTGCGTGCCGAACTGGCCCCACTCCGCCGCCGGCGAAAAGGCGAGCAGCAGCACGCGCCCTCTGCCCAGCCTGCGCTGCAGGATCGCCGGAGTTCCGTCGGAGAACGGTGCAACCACCGAAGCGTCCGCGTGGATCTTTCCCAACCCGAGCCGCCGGAATGCCTCCCGGTCGTTGATCGAGTCGATGGCCGGATCGGCGAACGGGGCCAGGAACGGCACCCGGAGGTCCGGGGCCGGCAGAATCGACTGGCCTGCCTGGAAGTCATCGACCGTCGTCACCGGGCCGGGGATCACCACAAGGGTTCCGCCGGCGTGGGCATACGCTGCGAGACGGTCCCAGGCGGCCTTGGAGAGCCCGCCCGGGTCGGCCAGAAACACCGCTCGCGGGTCGGCGTCGACCGCAGCGATGACTCCGGACGGGGGAACCTCACGGAGATCGAACCGCCGCTGAGCCGGGGACTGTGCCGCGGGGGCGATCATGGCCGCCACCATCGCCCCAACCGGCCCCTTGGCGGAGCCGCACACTGCCACCACCGGCAGCGGGCCGACGGGCAGGAACAACACCCGACGGTTGTCCGCCGCGAGTCCGTCCGACGGCTTGAGCGTCACGCTGACCGCGTGCAGACCGGGCGTCATCGGCGGCAGGGCGAGATCCACGGACATCTCCGTCCCGGCCGGCAACGGACCCAGCACCTGACGGTCACGCGGCTGGCCGTCGACTTCCAACTCCAACTCCGGTTCCGCGGCCAACGCTCCGCTCCGCACGGTCAAAGGCAGACTGCTGGACAAGTCCGCGGCCAGATCTCCAGAGGGGGGCTTGGGCACCGACAACATCAGGTTGCTGTTCTCCGCCTCGCCGACATCGAGCACGAAAAGCCCATGCAGTTCGGTGAGGATCGGCTTTGGCGTCCAGCTCTGCTCGGTCAGGTCGGTGAAGAGGTAGACTTCATGCACCGGGTGGCGTGCAGCCTTGAACAGTGCGGGTGCCTGCTGCAGAAGATCGCCGACCGAGCGGTTGTGGTCGCCCGGCAGCAGCGTGGCCAGCAGCTTCTGCAGCGACCGGGGCTCGCCTGTCCAGCCGGCGCGATGCCGGGTGCTGCCGGTGATCAGGGCCAGCTCCGAGCCGGGCGGAAATCGCTCCGTGTCGGCAGCCAGGGACATGGCCAGTTCGCGGGCCTTCTCCAGTCGGGTTTGGCCGCGATACCGGTAGCCCATGCTCGCGGAGTCGTCCACGCAGATCACTGCCGAGACCGGCCTGCGCACGTCAGCCGCGAAGGCGCTGCTCCGGGGGCCCTCCCCGGAAGAGCCGCAGCTTCCGCGGACCAGCAAAACCCGGCAGGCCAGCAGGAGGAGATGCTTGAGTCGCTGGGCCCGCTGGTGGGAGCGGTGCGATGCGAGAAGGAATTGCAGGGTGGGCAGAACCTGTCGTCGCGGGCGCTGGCGGAGCATCAGGTGAATCAGGACCGGCACCATCGCGGCCAGCACCCCCCAGGCCAGCGCCGGCGCGGCGAAGGTGATGACAGCCGATAGAGCCGCGAGCGTGTCCATGCCGGACTCCACAGCGGGTACCCCGCGGGTGAGGATTCAAAACCGTCCCGTCACGAAAACCGCCTTCGGTTTCGTCTCTCCCCATAGGATAACCACCTTTCCTTGACAAGGTGAGCGGTGAGTGGCAATCTGGTTGAGGATTCGCTCCGAGATGCACCATGTTCCAGCCGCCGTGCCTATCCTCCACCCATGAGCATGCTTCACGAGAAGGAGAAACTCCGATGAATCCCAATCCCCGCCCGCGAGCCTGGCTGAGGATGACCGTCGTCGCGATGGCCTTGATGTCCGTCGCCGCCGTTGCCCAGTCGCGCCGGTCGCGCGACAAGGTGCCCGAGGTTTTCAAGGATTACGAGGCCATCGAGGTCAAGGACGGCGGGACCATCGCCGGTACCATCACTTACGAGGGCGAGGTGCCTGCCCCGGACAAGATCGCCATCGTCAAGGATGCCGAGGTGTGCAGGGTCCACGCTCCCGAGCGACAGCGCATCAAGGTCAATGACAAGAAGCAGCTTGCCGAAGCCGTGGTGTTCCTCAACCTCAAGAAGGGCAGGAAGGTCGAGGAGCCGAAGGAGAAGCCGACCGTCGACCAGAAGGGCTGCGAATTCGTGCCCCACGTCCAGGTGGTTCACGTCGACGCCCCGGTGCTGATCCGCAACAGCGATACGGTGCTTCACAATATCCAGGCGGCCCAGAAGATGCGGACGCTGTTCAACCACGTCCAGGCTACCAAGGGTCAGGAGCGGGACGAGGTCTTCAAGGAACCCGGCCTGGTGGTCATCCAGTGCCAGGCCCACACCTGGATGGAGGGCTGGATCTACGTCCTGCCGCACCCCTATCACGCGGTAACCGATGAAAAGGGGGCCTTCAAGATCACCGACGTGCCTCCCGGCGTGTATGAATTGCACGTCTGGCAGGAGCACCTCGGCGAGCAGGTGTTTCAGGTGAAGGTCGAAGCCGGCAAGACGACGACCTCGGATCAGAAGATGGAGGCCAAGTCGAGCCGGAGGCGATGATGAAGTGATGAGTGGGATCAGGAGTGCGTCAATTCATCGACGCAAGAACCGTACGGCAGGCCGTGGCCACCGAGTGAGGGAATGCCGCCTAACCTGATCCGCCTGAGCACAGAAAGCCGAGAGCTGCCAGCCTCTACAACCGGGAACTGCCAACTGTGAACCGCTTACTCCTCCGGAGGTGTTTCATGAATGCTGGAACGCGATGCACGATGCTTGTGACCGCCACGATGATCACTGCCCTGACCCTGCCCGCAAACGGTGCGGACGTTGACGTGTCCAAATTCGCCCCGCTGCCACCGATCGAATCGGTCACGCCCAGGGACAACCCCTCGACTCCGGAAAAGATCGAGCTGGGCAGACTGCTCTACTTCGACTCCCGCCTGGCCGGTGACTCCAGCAAGTCCTGCGCGAGCTGTCACATCCCCGCCGACGGCTGGGCCAAGAGCCAGCAGCTTTCCGACGCCTATCCCGGCACCAAGCACTGGCGGAGTGTGCCCACCGTGCTCAACGCCGCGTACATGAAGAACCTGTTCTGGGACGGCCGGGCCGACTCGCTGGAGGCCCAGTGCAAAGGCCCGATGGAAGCGCCCATCGAGATGAACCAGAGCCCCATCCACCTGATCCCCAAGCTGGAGGGGATCCCGGAGTACGTCAAACGGTTCAAGGAGGTCTTTGACAGCGACATTACCTACGACAACATCGCCAAGGCCATCTCCGCGTTCGAGCGTACTGTGGTGTCGAAAAACGTCCCCTTCGACAACTACCTCAAGGGTGACAAGTCCGCGCTGGATGACGAGCAGATCGAGGGTCTGAAGCTGTTTGTCGGCAAGGCCAACTGCGTCGCCTGCCACTTCGGGCCGATGCTCACCGATGACAAGTTCCACGCCATCGGCGTGCCCGAAACCGAGGCGCTCAAGAAGGAGGCCGACCGCATCGCCACCCGGCATTTCTTCGCCCGGGCCAACGCGTACAGGGATCCGAAGCTCGGCTACCGCATCGACGGTGACTATGGTCGCGAGATCATCACCAAGAAGGCCGAGGACCGTCACAAGTTCAAGACCCCCAGCCTGCGCGAGATCAGCATCACCCCGCCTTACATGCACAACGGCAAGTTCATTTCGCTCGAGGAAGTGGTCGACTTCTACAACGACGGCGGCGGCGACATCAAGGAGAAGGATCCGCTGATCAAGCCCCTCAAGTTGACCAGCTCGGAAAAACAGGCCCTCATCGCCTTCCTGGAAAGTCTCACCGGTGACGAGATCATCGTCGATCCGCCGGAACTGCCCAAGAAGTCGGACGGCTCCTTCTGAAGCGGCCAATGCGCAGAACCGGTCGCGTGGATCTCCGGCCGTCCGTTTCGCACGAGGATCTCGTGCGGCACCTGACCGGTGTGCTCACGGCCCGCGGCGCCAGGGTCTCGCGCGACGGCGACGGACTGTGCTTCCGCGGTCCGCGCATCGTGGCCATGGCCTGGAACCCGCTGCTGCACCTCCGCGGCCGGCTGAATCCCGCGGGTCCGGACGGCAGCGTGATCGCCCTCGACTACGACGTATCGGTGACCGCGTTCATGCGGTTCAACGCGCTGATGCTGTGCATCTCGACACTGCTCGCCATCTGCTTCCCCGCCCTGCGACTGGTGGCGCTGATTCTGATCGTCAACCGCGTGCTGCTCATGTTCGCCGTCCCGCTGATCACGCCGCGGCGGTTTGATGCGTTTCTGAGAAGAAGCGTGGGAGTCGATGTGTCCGGATAGGCCGTTGCAGGGCCCCGCCCGGATTCAACGGCGCTGAGCCAGCGCGTTGGTCTCCTTACAGAGGCTCCCGACCACCCCCGACAGGTTCCGGCTCAACGATCCCGCGCCGCTTCAGCCACAGGTCCACCAGCCAGCACAGCATGGCCCAGGCCAGCCCCACCGCCCAGCCGCCGAGCACGTCGGTGGGGTAATGCACGCCCATGTACACCCGGCTGAACCCCACCAGGAAGCTGGTCAGCAGGGCGATGCACAGCACGTACACCTTCAACCGTCGCCTGCGCAGCACCGTGCTCAGCAGCGTCGCCAGCGTCAGGTATACCGCGGCCGACATCATCGAGTGGCCGCTGGGAAAACTGCTGGTGTAAACCTGCGACAGGTGCGGCACCAGCTCGGGCCGTGGTCGGT
>CAYVVX010000423.1:0-240 GCA_964455315.1 uncultured Planctomycetales bacterium
GCCCGGCGCGCTGGGCCTTCTCCAGCGCCTTCTTCATCATCTCCGGCTCGCCGCCGAACCCGACGCTCCATCTCACCTCGCCGGCAGGCGGTGCGAACTGGGCGGCCGGCACCACACAGAACATCACCTGGACCAGCACCAACCCGATCGGCAACGTGGGCCTGCAGTTGCTCAAGAACGGGCAGTATCACACCTCCATCGGCTCGGCGGCGATGTCCTCGGGACAGTTCGCGTGGTCGA
>CAYVVX010000423.1:250-3070 GCA_964455315.1 uncultured Planctomycetales bacterium
TCTATCCTGAGCGATGCGGACCGCCCATCCAGGATGTGTCCGCCGCGTTTACGATCAGCGGCTCCGGGCCGGTGCCGACCCTGGATCTGACCTACCCGGTCGGCGGCGAACAATTGAACATCGGCAGCCAGCAGATCATCACCTGGAACAGTACCGACCCCGCCGGGCAGGTGTGCGCCCTGCTTTACGATATCGACGCGCCGATCAGCATCGACGTGGGCTGTGCCCCCATGTCTGACGGGATGCTCCCGTGGACGGTGCCGGCGGAGCTGGATATCGGCGGGATGTACGTTCTGTCTCTCGCCTCGAGCGACTGTGGCCCGCAGAGCGATCTGTCCGGTCCGTTCATGATCATGCCGCCGTTGCCCGATGCGGACGGCGACGGTGTTCCTGACGTCGACGACCTCTGCCCCGACACCGTTCCCGGCGCGACCGTCGATGAGGACGGCTGCCCGCCGCTGATCCCCGGCGACTATGATCGCGACGGCGACGTGGACGGCGACGACGTGGCTGTGTTCACCTCCTGCGGGTCCGGCCCGGCGATACCTCTGACCGGGGGTTGCGAATCGAGCGACTTCGACACCGACGGCGACGTCGACCAGGCCGATTTCTCCGTCGTGCAGCGCTGCCATACCGGCGAGAACGTGTTCGGCGATCCGGCTTGTGCTGACTGAGCGGGTCCCGGAGCCGCGATTCCACGCCGAGGTCCGCGTTTCACCTGTTCCATACCTTGTGGGCTTGCCCATCGCATGACCTTCTCGCATGATGACGCTCCAAAGCGGAGTGTCTTTCAGCGAGGAGTCATCATGATCCCCAAGCCCGGGTTGCTGTGCCTGGTGCTGGTCTGCGCGACCGGCGCCGCGCGCGGTGTTGAGCCTGATCCCATCCCCGCCGGGCACTCGGCCCGCTATTACGTCCTGGCCCCGGACGAGCATTCGAAACGGCTGGTGGCCGACCTGCGAGTGACCGTGCTCGGAGAAGTCGAGACCCCGTCCGGGCCGATGGTTGACTGGCAGATGGATGCCGAGATTCTCTGGGGCAAGGATCTGCGCATCCCGCTGGCGGTGCGCGCGGTGAGCGAGCGGGCGCCGCTGACCTCGACGGATGGTTGCGGCGAGTTCTACCGCTACCTGGCGAGGATCCCCGACAGCCCACCCTTCGACTACCGCCACCAGCTTGAGGACCGCGCGGTTCTGCCGGCGGTCGCGTTCCGATCCCTGCTGCTGCCCCGGCCGGACCGCGAGCCGGTATTCGTGGACGGCTTCGCGTCTTCCGGGACTTACCTTCTGCATGTGATCATCCTCGATAAGGTCGAGCCGAAGGCGGCGATCGATCCGATCGCAAATGCGAAAGCCCTGAAGTTAAACCCGGAGCTGCTGGTCGGTACCAGCAGAAGCGTCAAGGACAACGGCAAAGGCCGTGCGAATCCCACCGACAACTACACCTTCATTCCGTTGGAGGAGAAGGACTACCGGGAGCTCATCGACGCGGGCACGAACTACTTCGGCATCGAGACGCAGCAGGGGCAGTTCCTTCGGGAGCAGCCGGTGTTCTACCGGGAACTGGGCCGGTTTCCCTTCGACTATTACCGCAGCAACTTCCTGGGCATCCCCATGTTCAGCGACGAGCCCATGGTGCGGCTCGGCTGGCAGGAGGCCACGCCGGCCGAGCTCGATCACCCCCAGCAGATGGCCAGTTTCCTGACCACCCGCGTTCGTCAGATCTACACGAACATGAGCCCGCTGACCCGCATCGCCCAGTCGCTCGGCCAGTACAACATCCGACTCGATGACACCGTTGAAGATGTTCCGCTGTCGCCCACCTGGGAGACGGAGTACCAGGCGGCGTTCTACGAGCTGGCCGGCGGCGCGCCGGGGATCGTGCACGAAGGCCGCTACGTCAGGGAGGGGATGGGCTGGGAACCGACGGCGCTGTTCGGCCCGGGCCTGGAGGTCAGCACGCGGGAGATGCTGTTGTGCTACTACGCGTTCATGCGCGGGGCGGCGCGGGCCTTCGACGGCGACTGGGGGACCAGCATCTACGGGCAATCCGATCCGGCCATGCGCGAGGAGGCATTGACGCTGGCTTACGACATGGGCGCCCGCTACCTGTGGTTCTGGACCAGCGATCACGACCATCACATGGTCTATCCCGACCAGGTGGCGCTGGCGAAGGTGATCCGCGACCACGCCGCGGCCCATCCGCGAGCGTCGCTGGACACGCTCCGCCGCGGGGCGAAGGTGGGCATCGTCTTCCCGGCCGGCTACACGCTGAGCTGGGGCCACATGTGGGGCGTGCGCTCGTTCTCGTTCGAAACCCGCAACCGCACCGGGACGGCCTACCGCGAGGTGGTCGCGGCCGCTTTGTGGGAAGGGGTGTTGTGCGCCAAGCGCGGCGTGCCGTTCGACTTCACCGTGGATCACGCGGGGCTGGCGAAGCTCGGTTACGAGAAGCTCGTGTATGTCGGTGAGGATGCTGCCATCCGATGCGTGCCCGACGCGTTTGCCGCGGACCCGGCCAGGCCGGACGTGGCGGTGACGCTCGGTGAGGCCCGAGCAGTGGAAGAACGCCGGCGTGACGACGCGGTGGCGTCGATGCCGGCGTATGGCGGCCGGGTCCGTGTCGACGGTGACGTGTCCGAATGGTCGTCGGCGAAGTGGATTGTCCAGGAGGGCAAGGCCTCCGGCACCGGGGCGTGGGACGGACCGAAGGATCTGACCACGCGGATCGCCTTCGGACACGACGACCGGCACCTCTACATCGCGGCGGTGGTGGAGGACGACGTGCATTCACAGCCGATCTACGGCTGGGACTTGTGGC
>CAYVVX010000423.1:3080-5315 GCA_964455315.1 uncultured Planctomycetales bacterium
CCCCTACAGCTCGGCTTCGACCCGCACAACGAGGCTAACCGCCGCGGCCATACGCCCAACCACCACGCGATCGGGCTGGCAGTGCTGGATGACGGGCGGCCGATCGCGTGGCGGTGGCATTGTCGGCGGGGGCAGCGGCCGCGGGAGATGAGCGGTGTGAAGGTGTCCATCCGCCGCGATGACCGGGCGGGGACGACCACGTACGAAGCGGCGGTGCCGCTGGCCGAGCTGACGCCGCTGTCGCCGGCACTGACTCCGATGGCCGGCGTGGGGGTGATCTTCAATGACGCCGACCAGGAGCTTCGCGAGGGGTTCCATGAGACCAACCCCGAAGCGCTGTCGCTGGGCAAGAACCCGGACCTGTTCACCAAGCTGACCTTCCGCATGCCGGCTCCCGCGGAGCGCGACGCGGGGGACGGCGTCGGCGGGGCGGCGGGGTTGATCTGGGGTCGGACGGTGGCGCCGGTCGGCGGGGAGCTGAGCCTGCGGATGCTGGCGCGGGTCTGGCGCCGCGGGGGGCTGCGCGTGCGGGCGACCCTGGAGCCGTGTGCGCCGCTGGTGGCGCTGCCGGCGGAAGCGGAAGCGATGATCCAGGGGGCGGATACCATCAGCGAGAGGGAGATTGTGGTAAAGGTCGACGGGCCGGCCGGGCGGTACCGGCTGACCATCGAGGTCGCCGACGGGTCCGGGGCGCCGCTGACCCGCGACGTGCAGACGGTGTTCATCTATCCGCCGGAGGGTGTGTCGCCGGGCCGATCCTCGCTCGCCGCGGGTGCCTCGGAAGGCTCAGGCCGGGGCGGATCGAGCTCGGCCAGCACTTCCTGTGCGGCCGCGACCACGGACGCCTCGGCGTCCTGCAAGGCCAGCCTGAGCGGCTCGCGGACCTGGTTGGCTGAGAAGCGGCCCAGCGCCCGAATGGCCGCGATGCGCACGGAGGGATCGGTGTCGCGGGTGGCTTCCACCAGTGCCGGGAGGGTGCGGGGCTCGGCCAGGCGGCCCAGGGACTGGGCGGCGGCGTGGCGGACCTCCTCGGCTTCGTCGCGCAGGGCCTTGATCAGGGGTTCGGCGGCGCGGACGTCCTGGATGAGCCCCAGGGCGGCGGCGGCGGACTTGCGGATGTTGCGGCTCCAGTCGTTGAGGGCGAGCTGGATGGCCTCCAGGGCTTCGCCGCGCTCGGCGATCACCTCTTCCCAGGAATTCATGGACATGGCGTGCAGGGCCCGCTGAGCGCCGCTGCCGGGGCGCCAGGCGATGCGGGTGAGGGCCTCGGCGGCGGCCTTGCGAACGTCGCGCTCCTTGTCGTGCATGGCGCCGATCAGCGGTTCGATGGCCCGGCGGCTGCCGCCCCGGCCGAGGATGTTGGCCGCGGCGATGCGCAGCTTCATGTCGCGGTCGCGCAGCGACGAGGCCAGCGGGTCGACGGCCTGCTCGCCGATCTGCAGCAGGGCGGACGCGGCCGCCTGCTGAACGCTGACCGATTCGGCGATCACCTCCGGGAGGAGGGCCTCGACGGTTTTCTCGCCGCCGATCCTGGCCAGGGCGCCGACCGCCGCCTCGCGAACCTCCGGCTCCTTGTCGCGGAGGCAGGGCACCAGGTGGGGCACGGCCTTGTCGTCGCCGATCTGACCGAGGGCGTCGGCCGCGGCGGTGCGGACGTCCTTGTTCCAGTCCTTGAGCGAAATGATGAGCGGCTCGACGGCCGGCCTGAGCATATGGGCCAGGGCGTCGGCGGCGCTCTTGCGGACGGTGTACTCGGTATCCTTGAGAGCGTTGACCAGGGGGCGGACGGCGCGGATGTCCTTGATCTGCCCCAGGGACCAGGCGGCGATCTCGCGGACACTGCTGTCGCGGTCGGCGAGAGCGTTGACCAGTGGCTCGACGGTGGCGGAGCCCAGCCTGACCACGGTCCACAGGGCGGTCTCGTGGAAGGGGTCGTCCTTCCTGCGCAACGCGGCCATGAGGGGGGCAATGGGGGCGGCGCCGAAGGTGGGCAAAGCCTTGGCGACGGCCTCGCGAACCAGGGGGCTCTCGTCCTGGAGCATGTCCATGAGGGCTTCGAGCGCCTTGGGCCCGCCCATCTCGGCGTAGCCCTTGACCGCCTGGACGCGCTCCTCCCAGCGGGGGCTCTTCTGCTTGCGGTTCAGACGCCAGGACTTGTACCACGCCATGGGGGGTATTCTAACCAGTGTGGCGCGGGCTGCCATATGTGGGTCGGGAAGTGAGAGAGGGGGAAGT
>CAYVVX010000424.1:0-5308 GCA_964455315.1 uncultured Planctomycetales bacterium
CACCGACCCGAAAACGCTGGTCAAACGGCTTCAACCCCGCTAATCAAATACCTTCCAGGAAGCCAACGTGTGTTACGCCGCGGATTGAGCAAGAGCGGCTGCAAGTATGTGTTCAGATAATGAGTGTCGGAGTAGTAATCACCGGTCTGGGTGCGATTGCCCTTCTCGTTCTGATGCTCGTACTCCTGGGACTCACCGCGGCAGTTCTGGGAACGCTGAAGACCCTGCTGGTCTATGCGCGGAAATCCTGGCGATACACCCTGATCGCCAGTCCTGAAGGTCTGGGCATCTGGGACCGCTACCATCGCAGCCTTGAGCAGTATGCATGGCGCCAGGTGGACAGGGTTGGCGGCAGCGGATTCAAGGGGCTGATCCTGCAACTTCAGACCGGGCGAATCGTGTTTCGCAGCGGCAACTGGGCGTCGATCGAGGATTGTGCCCGCCGAATCAACGCCTACCGCCGCCGGCTGGAGGAGGCCGGCGCGATCCGGTCATGACCGCCCGACCGCGCTGACGACCGCCCCGCTTGCGGCTATCCTTATCCGGCATGAGAACGCTTTCGCCATCTTTCATTCGCCATTCTCCATTCCCGGAGTAACCCCATGTCCACCCAGCGCAAGACCATCGTCGGTTTCGGTGAAGTCATGGTCCGCCTGTCGCCCATCGGCCCGCAGACGTTCGGCGATTCGACCACCATTCAGCTCACCGCCGGCGGCTCGGAGGCCAACGTCCTGGCCAAGCTGAGCCACTACTCACCGCAGTTCCGCACCGAGCTGGTCACCGCGCTGAATGACGACCTCGCCGGCCGGGCGCTGGTGGCCGACCTGCGCAAGTACGGCGTGGGGCTCGATCACGTCCGCTGGACGAAGGGCGGGCGCAATGGCGTCTACTATCTCGAACAGGGCATGGGCCCGATCGTGGCCCGCGTGGACTACGACCGCAAGGGGGCGGCCATCGCGATGATGGAGCCGGACGAGTCGCTGTTCGACGTTTTGCGTGGTGCGTCGGCATGCTTCGTGAGCGGGATCACCCCGGCGCTGAGCCTGCAGTGCGGTGCCAACACCGAGCACTGCCTCCGCCGGGCCAAGCGCGAGAACGTGCCGGTGTTCTTCGACGTCAATTACCGCAACAAGCTGTGGAAGCCGGCCGAGGCTCAGCAGCGGCTCGACGGCTTCCTGAAACAGGGCTGGATCACCTGCCTGATCACCACCGAGACGGATGCCCGCACGGTCTTCGGCATCGACTGCGGCGTGGATGATGAATCGCCGATCGAGGTGCTGATCGAGAACAGCCGCAAGGTGCTGGAAGCGCTCAAGCAGCGCTACGGCTCCGCGTGCGAGCTGTACGTGCTGACCATCCGCAAGCGGATCACCAACGAGACGGGCGTGTGGACCTCGGCCGCGCTGTTGCCGGACGGGGCCTACGTGGTCGGCGACGTGTTCGACTATGTCATCCTCGACCGCCCGGGCGCCGGGGATGCGTGCAGCGCGGGGTTGGTCGCCGGATACCTGGGCATCCAGCGCGATGGGAGCGTTGACGACGGCGCCGACCTGGGTCTGCGGATCAAGATGGGGCTGGACCTGGGCAACCGCACCGCCATCGTGGCCCAGAAGACCATCGGAGACATGGGCCCGTGCTGGAACGCGGCCATGTATTTCGGGCGGGTGTCGGAGAGCCGGGAGATCGCGCGGTAAGAAGCGGGGTGATAGCCCACGCGGGTCCGCCCCGCTCCACGGACTCGCTCACTGTTTCGTCTTCCAGGCCCGGATGATCTCCGTGTCGCCGGGGTCGCCGGTGTGGGGGCCGCTGCCGACCATGCCGTGCTCGACGTCAGCCCAGTTCTTGCGGGAGACGCGATTATCCTCGAAGTAGATCGCCGCGCTGATGCCGCGGTCATCGTCGGAGTAGATCCACGCGTTGTCAGTGGCCGGGAAGGTGGGCTCGCCGAGGATGGCCTCCACCTCGTTGGCGTACATGCCTTCCTCGACCCGCTCCCAGTTCTCGTAGGTCAGCTTGGAGCAGCCGCAGAGCAAAGGCAGCGCAACGATCACGGTCAGGGCTTCGATCCAGCGGGCTGGCCGGGATCGGCCGGCGCCGGGCGGAGTGTGCCTGCCTTCGCCGTCCGGTGTTGCGATGGTGACCAGGCATGAGCGGGCGTTCATTGGAGATTCTCCCCAGCATCCGCAGTGGAGGGCCGGCAGCGCGGGCCCCGTGATTCCGGTGCGACCGGCACCGTGCCGGCCGATCGGTGGTCAGGGTGATCCCTGGGTGGCCGGGGGCGGCGTGGCCCCGGCGGTCAGGAACTCCAGCGGCGGCAGGTGGAAGTCGAGCACGTACTCATCGCGCATGGTCTCCTCCCACGGGCTGCGGTAGGTGACCGTGAGCAGGTATTTGCGGTTGGGCGGCAGAGAGTCGATCCCCTGGGTCCAGGCGAGCTGGAACTCGTACATCTGGGTGCGGTTCCAGTAGAGGCGCACGTCGTCACGGGTGGCGATGTTGCGCTCCCAGAACGCCAGCCGTGTTCCGCGGCGCTCGGCGGTGGCGTTCTCATAGGTCCACAGCTCGAAGTAGAACGGGCCGACGGCCTTGACCGGATCGCCGAACCGGTCCAGCGGGCGAACCACCGCGAGGATGCCGTCGGGGATCTGGTCCTCGTTGAAGCTGGCCACCTTGGAGAACGGCTGGATCTTCAGCTCGTAGGGCAGCATAAGGCCGAGCTGCTCGACGCGCTCGCGCTCGGTGGGCACGTAGTCGGGCCCCCTGCCGCCGCATCCGCTGGTCATGACCGTCAGAGCTACAAGGAGGCACAGTCGGCGGCTGGATGAAGTTGTGAACATACGGCGGCGATTGTAGAAATGGAGCTTCAACGCTGTCAAGGCGACGGGGCGCCGGGCGGGGAAGGCGTGGTCCTTGACAGGGGCCGGCTTCGTGGAGCGGCCGTCACGGTCCCGGACGAATGCTGGAGGCGCATCGCAGTGCCGGATGTGGATGGTGAATCGGCGGGTTCGGCCGGTGGCAAAGCCGGCGGTCCGCGCGTGCTGCCCATGTTCAGCGCCCCGCCGCGGGTGTTTTTCGCCGTGATGGTACCCATCTGCGCCCTGATGGCGGCGGTGGCAGTCCTGGGAGGGTTCCCGGCCTGGGCCCGGATCAGTGCCGCCCTGGTGATCGTTGTATCGCTGGACGCGATCCGCCGCGGCTATCTGCATCGCCTGATCCTGCACCCCGACCGTATCGTTTACCGTACCCTGCTGCGGAGCATCGAGATCCCCTGGAGCCGGGTCCGGCTGATCGGCCGGTATGTTCCGCCCGACCGCAACCGCACCACCGCCTATGTCTTCGTCACCGGGCACGATCATGCTCCCGCGGATCGACGGGAAATCGACGATCACACGCTCCAACTCCAGGATCGCCCGGGTCTGCTTGAACTCCTGGAGTCCTGCCGGAGCGCGGGGCGCGGGGTTCCGGGCGATTCCGCCCCACGGAACGGATCCGCAGGGCCCGGCTCGTGAGCCTGCCGACCGGGGCAGCCGGCGTGGGTGGAGATCGGCTTGCCACGTCCCTCGGACAGGGGTACACTTGTAACCAGTGTCGGGTGCCCCGGGAGCGTTCCTTCTGCCCCGCGGTGATCGTCCCCGCCATCTCCTCAAAACCGGGCCTGGCCCGGACTGACACGACGGATTCGTCATCATGGATGTCTCACTGGTCATGTTCAGAGAGGATGGGCAACAGCGCGAGTTCGCGCTCGAGCCCGGTCAGACCACCATCGGCCGCAAGGAGGACTGCGACCTGCGCATTCCCCTGGCCGAAATCTCCCGCAAGCACGCGATCGTGATCATCACCGACAAGGCGGTGACCATGCGCGATCTGGGCAGCGCCAACGGCACCTATGTCAACAACAAACGGATCAGCGAGCAGGAACTCGCTGCCGGAGACCACATCGTGGTCGGGCCGGTGGTCTTCACCATCCGCATCAACGGGGAGCCCTCCGACGTCCGCCGGGTCCACACCCGGCTGGAGGCCCGCACCCCGGCACAAGCCGGCGCCGGCCGCGATCATCGCGAGGACGAAGAGTCCGGCGTGATCAGCGCTGACGACATCTTCGGGCCCGTCGACGACGATCCCATCTCCGCCCTGGAAGAAATGGCCAGCACGGGTGACACGGCCACGATCGACCTTTCCGACTCCTTCGCCCGCGACTTCGAAGACGACGATCAGAAAAAGTAGCCCTGGCGATCGGGCTGCCCGCACGTTCGCGCACCTTTCGCTTTGGATGTGTTCGATTTCGTGGCGCTTCTTGCCACTTTGGCCACAAGGCCGTTCTTTTCTCGTTTTTTTGCGAGTTTCAGTTTGCCAAGACGCCTAATTCGTGATATATTTCACGAACAGGCGCGGCTACGTGATGCCGACGGCATGTCTCGCGGTGAACCGGCCGCTCCTTGGTGAGTTGTCATTTCCAGATGAGTCTTGCACCCCGCGCGGTCCGCGCGCTCGCCGGGCCTGACGAGGTGATGTAAGGGTCCGTCAACTCGCGGTGGACGACCCGATGGTGGGCGGTGCGCGCCGCCCGCAGGGGAGGTTGGGTACATGGCGGCGAAGTCTTCCCCCGGTTCCGGGATTCGGTTCCTTCCCAAAACTGAGTTGGCCGGCTTGGTGGAAGCCCTGCGTGCCGAGGGCTACACGGTGGTCGCGCCGGTGCTGGTCGATGGCGTGGTGGCGCTGCGGGCCATCCGCGCGGCCGATGAACTGGTTCCCGGCGTCCGCGACCGGCAGGGCCCCGGGCACTATCGGGCAGCGGCGGACGGCGACGGCATGCTCTTCGCCGGGCACACGGTCGGCCCGTACAGCCCCAAGCGGTGGTTCTTTCCGCCGACGCAGCTTCTCTTCGGCCTGCACATCGAGGGCGGCCAGTTCGTCGTGGATGAGGGCCCGCCGGCGCCGCCTAAGATCGCCTTCCTGGGCATCCGCCCGTGCGATGTCGCGGCCATGAACATTCAGGACCGCGTCTTTGGCACCCGCGATCCGGGGACCTTCCGCTGCGAATCCAATCCCTACCAGGCCCAGACGCGACAGGAAGCGATGGTCATCGCGGTGAATTGCTCCTCGCCGGGCGACAACTGCTACTGCACATCCACGGGGACCGGGCCGGTGGCCGGCGACGGTGTCGATCTGGCTATGACCGAGCTGCGCGACGGATTCATGGTACGGATCGGCTCCGGGCGGGGGCAGAGCCTCATCGCCCGGCTCAACGCCCGCGAGCCCTCCTCGGCGGAAGTGGAGCTGGTGGAACTGCGGCTGGCCCAGGCGAAGG
>CAYVVX010000425.1:0-5266 GCA_964455315.1 uncultured Planctomycetales bacterium
CGCCGGGGCCAGCGTGCTTTTTCCCGATACCCGGGTGACCTGCTGCGAGATCGAGCCCGAGGTGTTCAAGGCGGGACGGTTCTTCCACCACGTCAACCACAAGCCCGAGTCCTTCACAGACCGCTTCGAGATGATCTACGAGGACGGCCGGAACTACCTGCAGGGCTCCCGGGAGAAGTACGACCTCATCCTGGCCGAGCCTTCCAACCCCTGGATGGTGGGCGTGTCCAACCTGTTCACCCGCGAGTTCATCGAGACGGCCAGGGAACATCTCAACGACGGCGGCATCCTGGTGCAGTGGATCCAGATCTACTCCTACACCAAGTCGGAGTACGCGATGGTCGCCCGCACGGTGCTGGACGTCTTCCCGCACGCGTGCCTGGTGCGCATTTCCAGCGCCGACAGCGTGCTGATGGCGTCGAACAAGCCGCTGCGGGTCGACAAGGAGACCGTCGTCGCCGCCCAGGCCCTGGTCAACGGGCTCCCCGAGGTGCGGGCCGATCTTCGCCGCTACCTGGGCAGCGACGATGTGGCCACACTGCTGCTGACCCGCCAGCTCATCGGCGAAGAGGGGCTCCGCCGGATGGTCGACGCGGAGGGCAGCGGCCTGATCAACACGGACATGAACCTCCGCCTGGAGTTCGATGCCCCCCGGCACATGTTCACCTTCCGCGACCCGCACGTGCAGGTGCAGGCGGAGCTCAACCAGTTCATCCTCAGCTTCACCGACGCCACCTGGACCGAAGCCGCGTTCCGTCGCTGGGACTGCGGCAAGGAACAGTTGCCCGCCCTGGCGACGCTGATCGACCTGTACGCCGACTTCGGGCTTCCCAACGAGGCCCGTCGACTGGCCATGTTCGCGGCCCAGATCGACCCGCAATCGCCGCTGTTCATGGCCGAGAAACTTCGCTTCGATCCGCCGCAGGAGCCGGCGGAATACAGCGCCGCCGCCGGGCAACTCGCCGGGGTCAGCATCGAGCACGCTTCCCGCCTGGGCGTGCACCTGAACACGCAATTGCAGCCCGAGCGGGCGGTGATGCTGTTCGAGGCCGTGGTCGGCGTGAACAAGTCCTCGGCCTCTGCATGGACCAACCTGGCGCTGACCGCGGAGGCGGCCAGGCAGCTTGAGAAAGCCCGGGATGCCTATCGCCAGGCCCTGTCGCTGGACCCGCTGAATCCCGTCGCGGTGGAGCGGTACAACGCCTTCAAGCGGCGGTATCCGGAGCCGGCGGCGGGCTCCTGATCAGCGGGCTCGCGGGGTTCCGCCGGGCTGAGGCACGGTCCACCTTCGAGAACGATGCCGTTTTCCCCCGGAATACAGGCGGACTACAATGGGTTCTCAACAGGCATGAGGACCATCACCATGAGTCACGCAATCCCAGCCCGCACCCGCCTCCGCGCCTGCCGGCTTCGCCGACGCGACGGGCTGCTCCTGCTGCTGATCACCGGCTGGCTGGTGTCACCCCTGCCGGCCCAGACCTCGCTGCTGGGCCCGCTCAAGGCGCGGACCCAGGCCGGGGACGACACGCCCCACGTCAGGAGCGTGGCGCTGCTGGCTGATCGGACGGCGATCGCGCCAGGCGGGACTGTCAACCTGGCGATTCATTTCGAGCTGGACTCCGACTGGCACCTGTACTGGCGCAATCGCGGCGAAGGCGGGCTGGAGCCGAACTTCAAGTGGACGCTGCCCGAGGGGTTCGAGGTCGGCCCGCTGCGGTGGCCGGCACCAAAGCGGCACGTGGATGATGCCGACGCGCACACGTTCATCCTGGAGGATGAGCCGATCCTGCTGGCCGAGTTGCGGGCCCCGGCGAAGGTCGATGCCGGCGAGGTGACCATCGGGCTCAACGCGACCTGGTTGGTGTGCAAGACGCAATGCGTGCGCGGGAAGAAGGCCCTGTCGCTGAGTCTGCCGGTCTCCGCCGAGGGGAAGCCGGCCAACGAAGATGTTTTTGATCTGGCCCGGGCCAGGCTGCCCGTGCCGGCCGAACAGGCGAAGTACCTCAAGATCAAAGCGGTCGCCGATGTCGACAAGGTCAAGCCGGGCGGGGAGTTCAAGCTGGCCGTGGTCCTGGATGTCGAAAAGGCCCATCACATCAATTCGCACCGGCCGCTGGACAAGTTCCTCATTGCCACCGACGTGTTCCACGACGCCGCCGAGGGCGCCGATCTCGGCCGGGCGGTGTTCCCCGACGGGAAGGTCGAGAAGGTGGAGGGATCAGCAGGCGATCTGTCCGTCTATCGCGATCGCGTGCGGGTCATCCTGCCCGTGCAGGCCGACGCGGAGATCGACGCGAAGGAGCTTCGCTTCGGCGGCGTGGTCACCTATCAGGCATGCAGCGACGAGACGCAGCAGTGCTACCGCCCGATGGCCGCGGAGTGGTCATTGACCTTGCCGGTGGCCGGCAGGGACGAGCAGGTCTCGGCGGCGAACACCGAGGTTTTCGCGGGTGACGGCGGTGCAGGCGAGAACTCCGCCGCGGGCCCCGCCCCCGGGGCTTCCGTCGGAACCACCGCCCGCCCGTTGCCTGCCGATGCCTCCTGGCTGGCCCGGGTGCAGTTCAGACTCGAAAGCTACGGCTACATCGGCTACCTGCTCATGGCGGCGATCGGCGGCTTCATACTCAACCTCATGCCCTGCGTGCTGCCGGTCATTTCCATCAAGATCCTCTCGTTCGTCCAGCAGGCCCGCGAAGACCGCCTGCGCGTGATGACGCTCGGTTCGGCGTTCTCGGGAGGGATTCTCGTTTCGTTCCTGGTGCTCGGCGGCGTCATCATCGGGCTCAACCAGCAGTGGGGAGGTCTCTTTCAACGCCCGCAGGCGATCATCGCCATGGCCGCCGTGGTTACCGCGCTGGCCATGAGCCTGTTCGGGGTGTTCTCGCTGTTTCCACCGCGGGTGATCAATGAGCTTGGCGAGAGGGTGCAGCGTGAAGGCCATCTCGGCGCGTTCGGCATGGGCTTGCTGGCGACCTTGCTGGGCACGGCCTGCACGGCGCCGTTTCTCAGCGCGGTGGTTGCCATCGCCACCCGGCAGACCCCCGTGCTGGGCATGCTGCTTTTCGCGGCCGCGGGAGTGGGCATGGCTTTCCCCTACATGTTGCTCGCCATCCAGCCGGCGTGGGTCAGGCTCGTTCCACGCCCGGGCCCGTGGATGGGCGTGTTCGAACACGTGGTCGGTTTCATTCTGCTGGCCACCGTGGTCTGGCTGCTCTATCCGCTGGCCGGTCAACTGGGCGGCCAGGGGCTGATCTGGACGCTGGCATTCCTGGTCTGCGTGGCCATGGCCGCGTGGCTGTACGGCCAGGTCAAGTACGACGCCGGCCTCACGAGGAAGTTGACCTGTTATCCTCTGGCCGTGGCCCTGGTGGTGGGCGGATGGCTGACCTTTTTCCGGGTTGCGACAACCATTCCGGAGCTGGCGGCGGAGCAGAAGGCATTGCGACAGGGCGGGCTGGCGATCAACGCGGACGAGGTCTGGCAGCGCGGGGAGATCCCCTGGCTTCCCTTTACCCGCGAGCGGGTGATCGCCCAGGTCAACGCCGGCAGGACCGTATTCATCGACTACACCGCCGACTGGTGTCTCAACTGCAAAGCCAACGAGAAACTGTTCATCAATACGCCCGAGGTGCGCGCGGCCATGCAGCGCCTGGACGTGGTTCCGTTCCAGGCGGATTTCACCCTTCCCGACGAGCAGATCAAGGCCGATCTTCAACGGTTCGGGCGCTCCGGCGTGCCCATGTATGTGATCATCCCGGGGTATCTGCCCGACGAGCCCATCGTCCTCGATGAGATCCTCACCAAGTCGTCGATCATCGCCGGCCTGGAGCGGGCCGAATCCCGAAGGGAGGCTGCCGAGTCCGCCGCCGTTTCGATGATGCTCCGATAGTCCTTGGCAAGGAGGGACGGGCGCCTCGTGGATTGCCGCTTTCGCCACCGTTGGCGGCTACCCTCGCGGAGACTTCCACGGGCTCTTCCTGGGAACCTGATGATGCTGAACACGATTGCCGGTCGCCGCCGCATCGCGCTCCCGCGAGCCGTTCGGTCGGGGATGTTACTCCTGACGGGCATGCTCGCGGCGGCCGGCGGCTGCAAAGCGCCCGAGGCACCTGACCCGGCCCCGGTCTCGCGTGCCTGGGAGCAGGCCAACCCGCCCGCGATCAGCGGTTATCCGGACGATGAGGCCATCCTCGGGCCGGTGGGCGCCGGCGGTGGGAAGGGTGCATCGCGTGCCGGCCCACAGGGATTCAATGGCGGCGGGATCTCCGTCACGGCCGAGCAGCCCGGTGCGGCGGTTGCCACCGTCAATGGCTCCGCCATCACCTGGGCCCAGTTGACCGGCCCGCTGATCGAGGCCCACGGCATCCAGATTCTCGAGCAGCTCATTTTCGTTTCCGCCGCCGAACAGCGCGGCCGGAAGATGGGTCTTGCCGTCACCGACGCGGACGTCAAGGCGGAGCACGAGCGGGCCCTGAAGCTGATCGGCTCGCCCGGCGGGGGAGACGCCCCGGTGGATCGCGTCACGGCCGAGCGGCTGCTCAATGACTTCCTGCGGGCCAAGAACATCTCCGCGGTGGAGTGGGATCTGCGCATGCGGCAACGTGCCTGGGTGGGCAAGATCGCCGGCGCCGAGGTCGCGGCGATGAACATCACCGGCCCGATGCTCGAGGAGGAGTACGCCCGGCGCTACGGCGAGCGCGTGCAGGTGCGACACATCGAGGTGGGATCGCTGGACGAAGCCGGGCAGATTCGCCGTGAGCTGATCGCGGGCAAGGACTTCGAGCTGCTGGCCAGGCGGCACAGCCGCAACCAGTTCACCGCCGCCCAGGGCGGACTGATGCCGCCCTTCACGCGGGCCGACGCCCGGGTCACACCGGCTTTCGCCGATGCGGCCTTCGCGCTGATCCCGGGGGAGATCTCTCCTCCGATCCAGGAGGGGGGCAGCTACCAGATTCTCAGGCTGGAACAGCGCATTCCCGCGACGGGCGGCGGCGTCGAGAGCGTCGACCGTGCCGACCTGACCCGCCGCCTTCGACAGCGCCTGACCGAGGAGCGCCGGGCGGACCTGGAGGAGAACATCTTCCAGCAGGCCAGGGTGACCATCCGCGAGCCGCTGCTGCGCAAGCAGTTCGAGGCGAGATACCCGGGCAGGTGAGCGGGTCCACGTCTGGTCGTCAAAGGTTTCAGGGGCGAGAGGCGTTGATGCGGTTACGGCCTCTTCAGCATCAGGATGGTGTCCCCGACCTGAAGCAGTGCCAGAGACCTC
>CAYVVX010000426.1:0-2456 GCA_964455315.1 uncultured Planctomycetales bacterium
GTACCAGTACTGGCGCGACCGGCGCATGCAGTGGTACACCGACCTGGGGCTCGGCAGCAGCAAGCTGCGGCTTCGCGAGCATGAGAAGGACGAGCTCTCGCACTACTCGTGCGGCACCTCCGACATCGAGTACGCGTTCCCGTTCCTGGCCGACGGCGACTTCGGCGAGCTCGAGGGCATCGCCCACCGCGGCGACTTCGACCTGCGCAGCCACATGGAGGGCAAACTGGTGGCGAAGGACGGACAGCTCGTGATCGAGACCGGACCCGACGGCAAGCCCAGGTACAAGGGCAGCGGCAAGGATCTCACCTACTTCGACGACGAACGCAAGGAGCGGTTCGTCCCCCACGTCATCGAGCCCGCGGCCGGCGCCACCCGCAGCACGCTGGCGTTCATCTGCGAGGCCTACACCGTGGACGAGTCGCGGCCCAGCCCGGAGCTGATGAAGTTTCACCCGCGCCTGGCCCCGATCAAGGCGGCCATCTTCCCGCTGGTCAACAAGGACGGGCTGCCCGAGATCGCCGAGCCGATCTTCCGCGCCGTCCGCAAGCGCTGGCCCGCGCAGTACGACGCCAAGGCCTCCATCGGCAAGCGCTACGCGCGGATGGACGAGGCCGGCACGCCGTACTGCTTTACCATCGACGGCCAGACCAAGGAGGACGGCACGGTCACCTGCCGCGACCGCGACACCGGGGCCCAGACGCGGATCAGCAAGGATCAGGTGGTGGCGTTCCTGGCCGACCGGCTGGAGGGCTGACGCCGCTCGACCCGCGTCACGGCGGTGCCTCGGCCCCATGTGCTTCCAGCCAGGCGACGTTCTGCCGCACCGCTTCCGGGGAATGCCCGATCACGATCCAGCCGTCGGTGACCCGCAGCGCGGGCCCCAGCAGCCCCAGTTGCAGGTACCAGGTGCCGTCCGGGTCGCGGCGCACCCGCGGGCTCACCCCCGATGGCCGCGTGGTCGTGCCCGCCTCCATCGACTCCTGCCACGCCCGCATCATGCCGTCGACCGTCGCGGCGATCACGTCCGTCGGCCCGTCCGTCTGGATCCAGAAGGTTCCCGGCAGGGGTAGCCCGAGCGGATGCGCCGGCCAGTCGTGGATGACCAGGTGGTCGCCCAACTGCTGCACCAGCCCCTGGTCGACGTCGAAACCGTACTTCTCCTCCAGCATCGCCCAGCCGGAAAGCACGCGCTCCTGCCGCCCCGGCGCCTGGCCGGCCAGCCATGCCCCGCGCAGCCCGCGCACGGCCGACTCGAGGTCGAAGCGAAAACCCGCATAGCCGTGCGCCCCGGTCGGGATGACCGCGGCCACCTCCGGGGCCAGCAGCTCCGGCGCCGCCAGCACGCCGCGCACATCCTTGCCATCCTCGCCGCGGGCGAACGCCTCGCTGCGCAGGGCCCGGCCCTGGAATCCCACCGTCCAGAGCAGTTGCCGTGCCTTTTCGAGCCCCACGGCGCGAAGAACTTCCGTCGGGCGCCCTTCGACCACCTCGCCGACGCGCCGCCGGATGCGCTCGAAGTCGACGTAGACATCCAGACCGCTGTCGTTGACGGTCAGCGCGGCCCGGGCCCGGGCGTAAAACTCTGTCGTGGCGAGAGCGGGCGAAGCCCCGATGATGGTGCGGCGGACGGCATCGAAAGCCCCGCTGCCGAAGCCGATGACCAGGCGCCCGTCGAGCGTGCCCCACTCGGTGACCGCCCAGCCGGGCAACCGGTCGTCGGTGAGCCGGTAGAAGGTGACGCCCTCGACGTCGAGAGCCTGGATGTGCCCGTGAACTGAGTCGCTGTAGGTGGCCAGCAGGTCGCGAACGCGGCGATCGAAGGCTTCATCCGCGCCGCGGGTCTCGAGGACCAGTGCCGCGCGCAGGTCGTTGAGCCGATAGACCTCCTCGGACACCTGACGGGAGGTGATGTCCATCAGCATCAGCGCGTAGGGACGCTTGGCGACCAGCGGCAGCGTCGAGGCGATGTCGGCCAGCACCCGCCCCTCGCGGGGGATCACGCCCATGGCCTTCAACGCGATGACCCAGCCGGCCAGGCGGTCGATCGAAGTCGCCTGGCCGGCGGCGGCCTCCTCCACCGGTGCGGGCGTGGAGAACATGACCGCCATGACCTCGGCCGGCACGCACGCTGCCGGCGGGCGAGACATCTCTGTGGCGACCGCGGGGTCCGCGAGCAGCGTCAGGACGAACAATGAAGTCAGTGCCGGCATCATCGTCATGCCTCACTCGCGGGATCGCAACGGCCGCTGTTGAACCCCCTCTGTTTAGCCCCCTCGCGTGCCACCATGTTTAGCCCCCTCGCGTGCGAGGGGCGACCGCGAGCAACGCCGCCTCCGCGGGTAACGCACCCCCCGCATGTTTAGCCCCCTCGCGTGCGAGGGGCGACCGCGAGTAACGCCACCACCCTCGTCATCCCCGTCTCACTCGGCAGACACGATGCCTCGCCCTTACTG
>CAYVVX010000426.1:2466-5258 GCA_964455315.1 uncultured Planctomycetales bacterium
CCGCCGCCCGGCGGTGGTAGGCCATGAGGAAGCCGGTGCCATCCTCGCCGTCGGGCCCGGTGGACCACAGATCATAGCCCTGCGGGTTGTACCTGCCCGGCGCGCGATAGCGGTATTCGTTGCCCCACGGATCGACCAGGGCGCTGTGATCGCTGATGTACGGGCCCTTCCAGCGCTGCTGATCGTCGGCGTTCTCCGGCGATTCCACCAGTTCGACAAGGTTGCGCGGATACCGTCCGAGATGGGCCTTGTACAGCGCCAACTGTGACACGAAAGGCCCGGCGTCACTCACCGCGCTGGCCGTGACCCGCTCCTTGCTCGGTCTGCCCGGGCCGCCGAGTGCCGCGGGCTCCGGATCGGTGGTCGTCATTTCCTCGGCTTGTTCTACGACCTTTTGAGCCGCGTGCCTGGCTTCCACCACCGCCGGCAGGCCGATGCTGAGCGCGAGCATGGAGGCCGACATGCTGTTGAGGCCCGAAAGCTGCCCGTGACTGATGGCCAGCACGCCGTCCTCCCTGGCCACACTCACACTGACCGTACCGGTGAGATGTTTCGTGAGCGTGTGCGACGAAGGCAGCATGCTCGCGTCGATGTTCATCCCCTGCTGTCGCCCGACGTGAATGAGCACCTGCCCGACGGGCATGAGCAGGCTGTAGAACTGGCGTACACCCGCGCGGGTGTCCTCGTAGGTGATGGACTGCGGGTTATCCGGCATGAGCTTGCGCCCGCGGACGAAGTCCGGGTTGTCGAGGATGGACTCGCCGCCGTCGATCATCCGGTCGAGAGCCACGCGCACCATCTGCGGATAGAGGGCGAAGATCACGTGGTTTTTGTGGAAAGCCCACGCCGGCACGACCGGCATGAACTCCGTGCGTACGTGCAGAAAGCTGATCGTCGTGTCGCGGTAGGTCTCGGTCTCGATCTGGACCGCTTCCGGCCCCCCGGCCATCACAGCCAACCCGCGCAGCAGCCTGGGCAGCTTCTCTTCAAGACCGCTTCCGGGCTTCACATCGGCGACGAGGGTGATGCCGGTGATCAGCAGGCCGCCGGTGCTGGGGGCGTCGTACATCGCCCACAGCCCGCCGAACGCGCCCAGCAGATCGTCCCTGAGCTTCATGCCCAGTTGCTGTTCGAGCCCGCCCAGCGCCTGCGCGACCTGGCCGCTGACCTCGGGGGACATGGCCTTGATGGCGCCCATGATCAGGTCGAACCCCTCGGCCGCGTCAAAGTGTGTCACCGACGCCCACGATGCATCCCTGGGCACCAGCTTGAGTTCGTCCTCGGTCACCGGCTTCTGCTTGAGCAGCTTGCTGGCTCCCTGCCCGATGCCGGGGGCGTAGAGGAAGGCCAGGACACGGAAACCGCCCGAGGTGGGCGTCAGCGACAGGAGGTAGCTCTCCGCGGTGCCCAGGCCCAGCTTGTCGAGCATCTGCTGCACGCCGCCGGGCTCGCTGAGCACCGGCAGATCGAAGGCCACCATGAGCGGCTGGAAGCTCTCCAGGGCCTCCACGACCTTCTTGATGTTCATGAACACGGTCGGCGAGGTCGGCGGGTTCTTGAACCGCTCCATGATCGACTGGAAATGGCTGCTGCCGCCCAGGCCGGGCTTGCCGGACGCCAGGTGCTCGGTCGCCGCCTTGCCGATGGACAGCACCACGTCGCCGCCGAACCGCCCCCAGCGCAGCGGCATCTCCGGGCCGGTGATGACCAGCTCGCGAAGCTTGCCCGAGCCGACCTGAACGTCCGTCGCCTGGGCGACGGGTAGATCCTCGGCCAGGGCCCGTTCGATCAGCGCCAGCACCTTCTCCGAGTCCCGGCCCGCGCGGACCACCAGCGCCGCGTCGACGATGGGTCCGGCGTCGCCCAGCCGGGCGCCGATCAGCGACAGCGTGAACGGATGCTCCCACAGGGTCGAGCCGATCTCGGTGAGCATCTCGATGCCCTTGCGGTCGTCGGGCGATCCCTGCTTGCGGATGAAATCCATCAGCTCCGGGATCAGCTTGTCGCGAAACCGGATCATCTCCGGTTCCTTCATCAGCTTGCCCAGCCCCGTGTCCGACGACGCCTCCGCCAGCGCGTCGATGCCCGGCCAGCCGATGTAGAGGATGGTGTCCGCGGGGACGAGGTCGGGCAGCTCGGCCGCCTGGATGGGCAGTGCCGATACTGTCGCGGCCAGGAGTGTCCAGCATGAGAGTTGCCATCGTCGGGTCATGATCCTGTGCTCCTTATTGTGAGGGGGGTCCATCGCAGGGCCACGCCAATGGGGTGGAGTAGTTTCCGTCCCCTGAACGCAGTGCCCGCGGCGATTGCCCCCTTCGATAGTGTCCGCCCGTCCCGAATGCTTACAGTCTGTATCGGAACGCTGTCGGCTTGCCTTGCGGGGATGCTCGCCGCCCGCGGCAAGACCCCGGGAGACGCTAGAAATACTCGCTGGCGGGTGTTTCGGCAACTGCTGATGCCAAATGGGACGTACGAAAGCAGGGCGATCGCATCCAAATCGCTCGACCCCGCCTGGCGCGTTCAGGAACGTGGGTTGGGTAGATGAATCGGCATTCCATCATCTGGACAGGACCGCGTTTGCGGGCCAGGAATCGCGTTCCATTTTTGAATGCGATTGCCCTGGGCGCGGCCCCCGCGGGCCGTTCCGCTCTTTGACCTCGAAGGGGTCAAGGCCTGTAGCCGCTACTCGTTTCCCCTGACACATTGTACCCGCCCCATCGGGGCGGCGGCCTGTAGCCACGGGTGAAGCGAAGTCCGCCGCCAGGCGGACAGAGCGCAACCCGTGGAAACCC
>CAYVVX010000427.1:0-1241 GCA_964455315.1 uncultured Planctomycetales bacterium
ACGCCCGGATAGTAGGTCATCAGCACCGTCGGCCACTTCTTCAGCTTGTTGGCCAGCTTGGCCGCCTCCTTGACGCAGTCACCGATATGCCGATCAACGAACAGGTATGCATGCACCACCCAACTCCAGAAGAAGGCCTGGTCGTGGTTGATCGACGCGGTCGCCCCGCGGCTGGTGTGGTTGTGGATACTGAGCGTGAAGGCATCGCCCAGCAGATCGTACAGGGTGGGCACGGTGAGCTGTTCATTCACGCTTCGGAAAGTCTGGATGGAAGCATAATTCGTCGCCAGCACATCCGCGCGGTCGAACCAGAAGTTGCCCATGATCCCGTGGTGCCCGGGGTAGACACCGGTGATGAGAGCGCTGCAATTCGGATAGGTGACCGAGGGCAGCGACGTGACCGCGTTCTCGACACCGACGCCGCCGCGCAGGAAGACCCGCTCGATGTTCGGCAGCCTGCCGTCTCCGGCCAGTCGCAGCAGCGTCGTGCGGTCGAGACCGTCGACTAGAAAAATGACGGCGCATCGCTCCGGTCGATGCACATCCGCGTCCAGCCGCACATCCATAGGCCGATCGTGGGAGCAGCCCGACGTCCAGACCGTCGCCACCGCGAGCACCATATGTAGAACGCGCCATGACGCCGCGGAGCGATCCGGTTTCCTGCCGGAACCCGCGATGCCCCTCATCAAGCCCGGCAGGGCCCATGTCAGGTGCAACCCGTTCTCACTTCCCACTGCTCACTTCTCATTTCGTCGGCGGCGACCGGTCGGACCTCATACCACCTTGCGTGCCGCGGCATCCCACGTGACCTTGGTACCCTTGCGGTACGCCAGGTTCGCCAGGTGCGACGGCAGCAGCGAGCTGACCCCCAGTTCCACCGGGGCGTTGGGCTTCTTGCCGCTGCGCACGCAGTCGATCCAGTTATGCTGGTGGGCCGGGCCTTCGGGGCCCCACTCCTCGGTCGGCTTCTGGTTCTCGCCCTCGGTATACACGCGGACGTAGCTGCCGCGGATGCTGATGGTGCCCTTGGTGCCGAAGACGGTCAAGCCATCACCTTCGTAGCCGTTGGTGAAGTTGCCGGTGAACACGGTGCTGTGCGTGCCGTAGTCCCAGACGGCGTTGACCACGTCAGGGGTCTCCCAGTACTTGAGCCCGTAGACGCCGCCGTTGCAGACCGCGGACTTCGGCACCGGTTCATTGGTGAGGTAGTGGGCCAGGTCCACCACGTGAACGCCCACATC
>CAYVVX010000427.1:1251-5254 GCA_964455315.1 uncultured Planctomycetales bacterium
CGGTCACCAGTCCGCCCGCATAGTCCCAGAACCATCGCCAGGCGAAGTACCGCCACGGATCGTAGGGAACCTTGTGGCTGCACGGTTCCTGGAACTTCTCCCAGTCGATCTTGCTGTCGCCGACGTCCTGCGGTGCGAACGGATCGCGTCCGGCCAGGTAGTTGCGGCAGTCAAAGCAGCGGATATACGCCACCTTGCCGATGGTCCCGTCGTCGATCATCGCCTTGGCCCGGGCGTAGTGCGTGCCGCTGCGCCGCTGCGTGCCGATCTGGATGGTCAGACCCTCGCGCTTCTGGGCCGCGGCGAGCATCTTGAAGCCCAGGTCGATGGTGAAGCTGAACGGCTTCTCCTGGTAGATGTGCTTCTCGGCATCGCACGCGGCGATGAACGGTTTCGCATGCCAGTGGTCCGGCGTGGCGATGACCACCGCGTCGATGTCCTTGCGGTCAAGCAACTCCTGGTAACTGGCGTACCGGTCCACCTTGATGCCGGTGATGCCCTTCTCGCTCATGGCCTTGCCCACCGCGTCGGTGAACCGGTCCAGGCGGAAGTCGGCGATGTCGCAGGCCGCGGCCGAGACCACGTTGTCCGCCCTGCAGCAGGTGAAGCTGTCATGGGTGCCCTGCCCGCCGCAGCCGATGGTTCCCAGGACAATTCGGTCGTTGGCCCCCAGCGTGCGCCGCGCCTGCGCGGCCGTGCGGGTAATCAGCGAACCTGCCCCCAGCGCCGCGGCGGTGCGGGTCGAACTGACCAGGAAATCCCGACGGGATGTACGTCGACCGGACATGATCGTCTCCTCATTGCCTGACCTCGACGCGGCGAATCTGTTGTTCGCACCATGCTGATACGGCATGATACCGCAACCGGGATGGATGTCACCCCCCCCGGTGTCCGGTCGCCGCACCGGATGTTTCGCCTGCCCGGCGAGACCGCCCCCCGCGCCCGTCGTGCGGCTTCTGAAAGTCACAGCCCGGCGGTACCATGACTCACATGCCTCAACAGACACACCTCCTGCTCGCCGGGTTGGCCCACGCGCTGCTCCTGCCGCCGATGATTGTGCCGGCCGCCGAGCCGGCAACGGTACTCCGCAACGATTTTGTCACCGCCGAACTCGACGGGCCGGCGCTTGTCAACGTCCGTGCGGACCTCACCGGCCACGGGCGTTACGGAGAGGTGCTCTGGACCCGCATCGACGGCCCCGCCATCCACGTGACCGGCCCGGTTGAGATCACGGTCGCGGATGGCGTCGCCAGGGCCGTCGGGCGGGCCGAAATCCGCCTGACCAGCGTGACCTCGATCAACAAGGCCAACCAGGTCGCCGTGGAACTGCCCGCGGGCGGCCATCTGGGCTTCACCTACGAGGTTCCCGAGGGCCAGCAACTGGCCTACACCACGCTGCTGGTGCCCACCTTCCACACCCGCGACTCGGATGTCACCCTCGAATGCCGCCGCGACTCCCCCGCAGGTGAGCTTCTCGGCCACCGCCGCTGCATCGACCTGGTCGATAACGCCTGGCAGGAGATCCGGCCCGATGAGCCCGCATCCGGGCGGCTGTGGATCGGTATGCGCGAGCCGGCCGGCAAGGTCGGCTGGTGGGCGGCGACGATGCCCCCGCCTCCAGGCGTGACCACCCTCCTGAACGGCGAAACCAGGCCCGACCTGGTCCTGGTTGCCGACGTCCACCTGACCCGCCGGGTGATGGACGCCGAGGTCGAGTGGCGCTTGCAGGGCCCTTCGCTGACCGCGATCGTCCGCTCGCTCACCCCCCCGGAGTCGCCCATCGCGGACAACTTCCACTGGACCGCCCGGGCCCCCTGGATCAACACCGGACACGAGCTCTCCGCGAAGACCGCCGCCTATGAGGCCTACCACACCGCCATCGGGCAGTTCATCACCGCCCACCAGCTCAAGCGCCGCCAGACCCTCGGCCTGCCCATCGTCGGTTCTGAGCGGATCACCGCCCGCGGCCTGCGCGGCTGCGACACGGTCATCGAAGGTCAGGCCGTGTCCATGTCGTTGAGCGCCACCGACCACGAAGCCCGGCATGGACTCACTGTCCACGCCGCCCCCCCGAAGGCCGGCGAAACGCTCGCGACCCTGAAGTTCTCGTTCGTCGAGACGCCCGCGACGCTGCCGGACATGTTCCCGGTGTTCACCTGCGGCGACGCCCGCGCCGGCGAGCTGTCCACCAGGTTTCTGTGGGATCGCGACCTGAGCTATCCCCCCGCGCCGGGAGCATCGGCGTGGTACGAATGGAACGGCCTCTGCCGCAACTGGCTGAACATGCCCCGCCTGCGCGATGCCGAGCGCAGCGTGCTCACCACCGTGCCGATCACCAGGGAAGGCTACGTCCATACCTGGGGCAATCTCATCGGCTGGCCGTTCCCTGACGGCAGCAAGTACGACACCCGCCATTTCGACTCCAACAGCCGGTTCATCATGGGCGTGTACCGCTGGGTCACCTGGCGGCGGGACACGCAGTTCCTCGGCGAGCAGATCGCCCGGCTGCGACAGGCCATGGATTACCAGCTCAAGGAGCTTCAGGGCGCGTCCGGCGTCATCGTCTCCAACAGCAGGAACAACAGCGGCAGGCACGGCAGCCTCGGCGGCAATTACTGGGACATCCTGCCCTTCGGCCACAAGGACGCCTACTGCAACGTCATGTTCTACGCCAGCTTGAAGGCCATGGCCGAGTTGGAGGCGCTGGCGGCAACGGTCGTGCCGGCGGAGAAGCGCGCGAACGGTACGGCCCGGTCGCCCGCGGAATACCTGCAACTCGCCGACAAGGCCCGCAAGGCGTTCAACGAGACCTTCTGGGACGACACGTCCGGCCGGTACATCGGCTGCATCGATATCGACGGCGTGAAGCACGATTACGGCTTCACCTTCCTGAACGTCGAGGCCATGGCCTACGGGCTGGCATCGAAGGAGCAGGCCCGGCGCATCTACCACTGGATGGAACAGGAACCCACGTCTACGGGCAAGCCCGACACCTACTCCGCGTTCCTCTTCGCCCCCCGGGCGACCACCCTGCACAATCCCATCAAGACCGACCCGGCCGACATCGAGAAAGCCGGCCGCCCGCCCTGGTGGCACATGGACTGGGGCGGCACCCCCTTCGGCGACCAGTGCCAGGACGGCGGCGCCATCCTCTACACCAGCTACTATGACCTGATGGCCCGGGCGACGCTCATCTCCCCCGACAACGCCTGGCAGCGCTACCAGGAGATCCTCTCCCGCTACGACATGCCCGACCGGCTGTGCGGCGGCCCGCCGCTGGTCCGCGGCGAGATCCCCCAGCAGGAAAACCCCGGCGCCGTCGGCGTCGACCTGCCCTTCCCCGAAAGCGGCCTGGTCCCGGCGTCGATGCTCTACGTCTTCATGGGCGTCATGCCCGAAGTCGACGGCCTGCGCATCACCCCCCGCCTGCCGGCCGGCGTCGACTTCATCGCCTGCTCATCGGTCGCTTACGGGCCCGCGACGCTGACCATCCGCGTGGAACACGACAAGGTGCGCCTCACTGGAATGGCCGGGGAGCGCAGCATCGAACTCACGCACGCGTGCGCGCCAGGGGAGTCGGTGCTGATCGCCGCCGATGAATTGGCGCCCTGATACCGGTTCGATTCTGAACTTGCGTATTGAAAGTAGCGGCCGGCGCCCCTGCCGGCCGTTGCGCGTGCAGCCGTTCGAGATCATCCATACCGGCTTCACGGTGCGCCCTCAAGAATCACCTTCCCGGTAGCCGCTTGGTCCCCAACTGGTAGCTCGAATTGGTGTGAATCCCGAATCCCTACCTCGGCTGGTTGGGTTCCGCTACATCACTTGCGGACCGCCTCGCTCCGCACCTCAAAGCTGTAATCCCACGCATCGAAGTACAGGTTCCTCGCCATGCCGTCCTTGCCGATAACCTCCACCTCCCCGCGCTGGAAGTCGGCCGGCTCGCTGTGCGGGCTGTCGCCTGGTGGTCCGCAACGGGCACAAGGACGAGCGGGAGATCCAGACC
>CAYVVX010000428.1:0-5252 GCA_964455315.1 uncultured Planctomycetales bacterium
CAGATCTGCATGTACCTGGCGCGGGAGCTGAGCGATGTCAGCCTGGAGGAGATCGGCGGTTACTTCGGCGGGCGCGACCACAGCACGGTGCTGCACTCCGTCCGGGCCATCCACGAGGCCCGCGGCAAGGACGGCGGGCTGGACGCCACGCTGAAACAGCTCACCGGTACGTTGAAGGGATGAGAGCTCTCGCAGTGGTGGGGCACCATCGTCCTGCTGGTGCGATGTCTCGCATCGGGGAAGCGCAGCAAGCAGGTTAGAGTTGAATCGTCTTCATGAAGCATGTTCCCTCGTTCGCCTGGCTGCTCGCACTCGGTCTCACCGGTGGAATTGGCGCATTGTTGTGGCGCACCGGGCTCGCGCCGCACTGGGCCGCCCTGATCGGCATCAACGCCGCGACCTTCGCCTGCTACGGGTTCGACAAGCGCCGCGCCCGCATCGCCGGGCGCCGCGTGCCGGAAGCCTTCCTGCACCTGCTGGCCCTGCTGGGGGGATCGCCGGGGGCCTTTGCCGGTCAGCAGCTCTTCCGCCACAAGACCCGGGATCGCAGGTTCCGGCTGATCTTCCTCGGGACGGTGGCGCTCCAGATCGCGGTGGTCGCGGGGATCCTGTACCGCGCACATCGGTGAGTGTTTGAGTCCAGAGACGATCGGCTGGACTTGCCCTCCGTCAGCGACGCCTCCACGTCCTGACCTCCATGGCCCCGTTCGCGCCGATGCTCACCTCCACCGCCCCCTCATCCGCCGTGTTGTGGTAGTCGCGGCCAGCGACGAGGTCGAGCAGGCCGTTGAGGGTTTCCGCGTTGCTTTCGCCGCTGGAACGGATGCAGATCCGGGGATCGACCGCGCGGATGAACTGTCCGGTGTTGTCGACGACTCCCCCGTGGTGGGGCAGGAGCAGGATGTCGGCGCGGAGATCCTCTTCGGCGATGAGTTCGCGCTGGGCGGGGCGCTCGATGTCGCCGCAGAGCAGGATGCGCCGGCCGGCCCAGGTCACGCGGAGCACCAGCGAGGTGTCGTTGCCGTCGGTGAGCGGCAGGTGCTCGGGCGGCGGCGGCCAGAGGACTTCGATGCGCACGTCGCCGGTGGCGGCGAGGGCGTCGCCGCGGCGGGCGGTGAGCCAGGGTACGCCGTGCTCGCGGGCGTGATCGATGAGTCGATGGGCGGCGTCGCCGGGGGCGGAAAGAGGCTCGAAGAAGGGCGTGCTGATGACCGCACCCACGCGGCGGCGGTCGAGAAGCTCGCCGAGCCCCGAGTAGTGATCGAGGTTGGGATGCGACAGGATGACCGCGTCGACGCCGTAGAGGCTTTCGCTGGCGAGGGCGGGGCCGAGCGACCAGCGCTCCAGGTCGTACGGCGGGAAGGCCCCGACGTCGTAGAGCAGGGTGTGGCCGTCGGGAAGCTGCAACACGCTGGTCAGCCCGCTGCCAACGGGCAGGACCAGCAGGCGAAGCCGTTCCGCGCGGGCCGCGGGGGCGAGCCGCCAGGCGGTGACGATGAGCACGGCCAGCACGATCAGGCCGAGGCTGCGGGCGCGAATCCGCAGGGCGCCGGCCGAGGCGCATACCGCGAAGAGGATCAGGATGGCGACGGTCAGCCAGCCGGGAGGCATCGGGGATGAGACGCCCGCGCCGGGGAGACGCCCGAGCCGTTCGACGACCGCCAGCAGCAGATCGCTCGCGATCGCAAGCGGCCAGCCGAGAACCAGAGCGACCTGCGGCAGGATCGCGGCCACCACGGTCTTGAGCAGCCCGAGCACCAGTACGACCCAGACCAGCGGCATGACCAGCAGCGAGCCCGCCCATCCCCACCAGGCCACTTGCTGGAAGTGATACATACTCAGCGGCAGACTCACGCACCACGCCGCGACGGCGACGCTCAGGGCGATGGAGGCGCTGTGCAGGAGCCGGTCGCGGCGGGCCTGCCACGGTGTCGGCGGGTTGAGCATGCGCTGGATCTCGGGCGAGAGCAGCGGATCGTCACGGCGGCGCAGCCGGCGATACGCGCGCGTGGCGGCCGCGTGGAGGCGCGGATGCAGATAGAGAATGCCGGCCAGGGTCAGGTAGGAAAGCTGGAAGCCGGGGCTGAAGACCTGCGACGGTTGAAACGGCAGCAGCACCAGCAGCGATGCGGCCAGCCAGTTGGCCGTGCGCACCGGCCGGCGCAGCAGCAGGGCGATGCAGAACAGGTCGCTCATCACCGCGGCCCGGAGGATGGGCGGCTGCGGCTCGGCCAGGAGGGCGTAGGCGGTGATGACGATCATGGCGGCGACCGCCAGGGGGCGGCGGGCGATGCCGAAGAGCAGTCCGACCAGCCAGACCGCGGCGGCGAGCATGCCCACGTGGGCGCCGCTGACACTGAGGTAGTGTACGGTTCCGGTGCGGACAAAGGCGTCGTTGATGTCGCGGTCGACGGCGCTGCGCTGCCCGAGGACCAGCGCGGGCAGCATGGAAGCGCCGGGAACGTCGTGCGGCCAGGTGTCCTCGAGCATGGCGGCGCGGGCCCGGGTGCGCAGGCGGGCGAGGAAACCGGAGGCGTCGTCCGCGGAGCGCAGCACGCGGACGCCGGCGGCGTGCGGGCAGGACATCTCGACGTGAATGGCGTCGCGGCGGCGCATCAGCGCGAAATCACGGACGCCGGGTGAATCGGGCGGACGCGGGCGGTACAGCGTGCCGAACAACTCGACCACGTCGCCGGCGGCCACGTCGAGCAGCGGTTCGCGGACGGTGACGGCGACGAGACCGCGGACCGGGAGAGGTGAGTCGATACCCTGCAGCCCGGCAGCTTCGATCAGCAGCGAAGTGCGCGGATCGCCGCGGAGCCAGCCGGTCAGGCCGGCGTCGGAAACGCGCAGGCGCGGGTCGGCCAGGACTTTCCCGGTGACACGGGTGCTGATCGCGGTGTCGCCGACGTAGCGGGCGACGTGGTTGCCGGGGAGCCTCCTGAAGGAGGTGTCGTGGAGGGCGGCGCCGACGGACGCGGCCGCGGCGGCCAGCAGGATCTGGCCGACCAGCGGGCGCCGGCGGAGCGTTACCAGCCCCGCCCCGCAGGCGGCGAACGCGAGGACGTCCACGATGACCGGCAGCGGCAGGGCCGCGCTGACGACGATGCCGGCGACCATGCCGATGGCCGGGGCGATCAGCGGATTGCGGGTGAGCCACAGGCGCAGCGCCGCGCGTCGCGGCGGCAGAATCGGCGCGGCGGGCACGAGTGCCGGCAGTCGATCCGGCGCGTCGGCGGGATCAGGACTCGACTTCAGCGATGTGGCGGGCATGCAGGAACACCAGCCAGGAACGGGTTGCCGTGACACGATGAATGCCCGCCAGGGCCCGGGCGTAATGCCGGAGCTGCGGGCCGTAGTAATCCCGCCGCGCGGCCAGGGTGTCGCCGCGGACGCGGTCGGTCTTGTAGTCGATGATCTCCAGGTCGCCGTCGCCGCGGATCATGGCGTCGACCATGCCGCGGACCAGCAGCACGTCGCGGGGATCATCGGAGGTCACCAGCGGGTCGTACGCATCCACCGGCAACGCGGCGACGAAGGGCACCTCGCGATGCACGCGATCCGCGCGGCGTCGCATGCGCTGCCCGAGTTCGGTGGCAAAGAACCATGCAGCGTCATCGAGATCGATCAGGCCGGCATCGGCGGACGTGAGCAGGCCGCGGAGCACGAGGTCGTCGCGCTGACGAACCAGGTCTTCGGCGTCGCACGCGGCGGCGAGGTCGAGCAGTTCGAGGAAGCGGTGCACGGCCGTGCCGCGCGAGGTGCTCTCGGGCGCTTCGTCGGGGGCGATGAAGCGCGGCAGCGGCACAATGCGGCCCCCGCCATGGCCGCGCGACGCATCCGCACGCTGCTCGGGATCGGCGAGCGGATCCCAGCGGCCCTTCAGGTCGCTGACCGTCACGCGGGCAGGGATGGAGGTGATCGCCGTGGCCCGGTAGGGGGTGTCCAGGGCCTCCAGCACGGGCGCGATCGTCCCGGGCTCCGCCAGCGGTTCGCCCGCGGGGAGAGGCTGTAACCGCGCGAAGGCATCCAGCGTGTCAGCCCGCTGGCGTTTGGCCAGGGCAGGAAGGCTCCAGCCGTCCGTTTCCGTCCGGGGATATGCGCGAACCCGCACCAGCGCTTCGTCGCCGGCATCACCCTCCCACGCGACCCGGCCGGCCGGCATGCAGGCCAATGCCTCCATCAGCCAGTTCAGCCAGCAGCCGCCCGTCTCCAGCCGCAGTCGCGCGGGCCGCGGACGCGATCCGGCCCCGGCCGCGAACGACGCCGCCAGCGCGGGGCTGATCCGGCCGACCAGGATGAGCCGCTCGCGGGCGCGGGTCAGGGCGACGTAGAGCAGGCGCAGCTCTTCGGCCAGGCTCTCGCGCTGGATGCGCTCGGAAGCGAGCTGTTGGGCGAAGGTCGGGTAGTGGATCCGCCGGTCGGGATCGACAGCCCGCAGGGCGATGCCCAGTTCGCGGTCCACCAGCACGGTGCCGCGGGCGTCCTCGAGGTTGAAACTCTTCTGCAGGTCGGCCAGCACGACCACGGGGAACTCGAGCCCCTTGCTGGTGTGCACGGTCATGAGCCGCACCGCGGAGGTGTCGTCCCCGGCGCCGGCATCCGGGGTGGAGCCGGTGTCGTTCTCGGATGCTTCCTCCAGGAAGCGAACGAAGCGGTGCAGCCCCTGGCGGGCGAAGCCGTCGAACTGCCGGGCCTGCTGGTGAAGCTGAACGAGCCGCCGCCGCCGATGGGCCCCGCCGGGCAGACCGGACACGTATCCCAGGTAGTCGCCGGCCTCGAAGATCTCCCACAGCGCCCGGGCCACCGGCGTCTGCCGCATGCGCTCCGACCAGCGGTCCAGCGTGCCGGCCACGGCGCGGAGACGTTGCTGGAGAGGCGAGTCCCCATCGGTTGCGATGAATCGCGCGAAGGCCTCGTGGAACGGTACGTCCGGGGAGGCCGCACGGATGCGGAGCAGGTCGTCGGCGGAGAGCGGTTCGCCCGCCAGCGGCGAGCGCAACACCGCGGCCAGCGGCAGATCCTGCTGGCGGTTGTCGAGCAGTTGCAGCAGGGCCAGGACATCGCGGAACTCGGTGGAATCGAACATTGACTCGCCGCGGGCGACGCGCACGGGGATGCCGAGCCGCCGCAGCACGTCGGCCATCGGCTCGGCCTTGAAGCGCGTCGAGCGCAGCAGGATGACGATGTCGCCGAAGTCGATGGGGCGCGATCCGGGCGGTCCGCCGGGCGTCGCGGGGCGGTCGGCGACA
>CAYVVX010000429.1:0-5251 GCA_964455315.1 uncultured Planctomycetales bacterium
CGACGAGATCATGCCGATCAGGATCGACGCCGTGATGCCCTGCCTGGTGGTGCCCTTCCAGAAAAGCAGCATGACCAGCGCGGGGAGGTTGGCCGACGCGGCCACATTGAAGGCCCAGCCGACCAGGAAGCTGACGTTCATCCGCTGGAACAGGATGCCCAGCACGATGGCGATGATACCGACCACCACGGCCGCGAACTTACCGGCACGGACCTTCCCGTGATCGTCGAGGCGAATACCCAGCAGGTTGGTCATCAGATCGTGGGCCACCGCACCGCTGGCAGCCATGATCAGCCCGCTGACGGTTCCCAGCACGGTGGTGAACGCGACCGCGGAGATGATCGCGAACAGCAGGTGGTTGAAACTGCGGGCCAGCAGCGGTGCGGCCATGTTGCTGTCGGTCACGTCGAGAGCGCCGCTGGCCATCGCCCCCAGGCCGAGGTAGAGGGTCAGGACGTAGAAGAAACCGATGGCAGCGATGCCGACAACGGTGCTCTTTCTGGCCGAGGCCTCATCCTTCACGGTGTAATAGCGGATCAGGATGTGGGGCAGGGACGCGGTCCCGCAGAACAGCGCCAGCATCAGGGAGATGAAGTCGAGCCGGTCACGCCAGCGACCGGTGGTGATGCCCTTGAAAACCGAGCTGGCCCCGGGGACCAGCACTTTCGAGCCTTCGGTGGGGCGGGGGTAGTACACGGTGGTGATAGCCCCGTCGAGTTCGGTGATTTTCTCCGACGACCACAGGATGATGACGCTGTCCTGAATGGTCCTGAAGAACGCCAGCGGGCCGAGCGGGCCGGTGGAGCGGGCACCATCCGGCAGTCGGGCAATGTGGCCGACGGGATGCAGGTCGCCTTCGCCTTCTCCCTTACCCTGGACCCGCCCATTGACCAGCCGGGTACCGGTCGCGGTCACGCTGACGGTTTGAGTTTCGTAAAACGTATCCGCACCGGGCGCGGTGCGCCGCCAGGCCGTGGTCCTTCCGGAGGCCTCCCGGACGCGCAGGTAGTCCTTGCCTTCCCAGCCGCCTTCGGCCGGGACCTCGGTCAACCCCGGACGGGAGAGGAGTTCGGCGCGTGTTACGGTTTCGAACTCATGGTGCGGGTGCCCGGTGGGACTTGCATCCGTGGTCAGGCCCCGGTTCAGGATCATCACCGTGAGGATGGCACAGAAGGCGACCAGCAGCGAGCCCTTGATGAACTGCACATAGGTCGTCGAGACCATGCCGGCGGTGACGACGATGAGAATCACCACGCATCCGACCGACAGCACCCCGACATAGTGCGGCAATCCCAGCAGCGGCCGTACCAGGGCGCCGGCACCGACCATCTGGGGGATGAGGTAGAACACGCTGACCACCAGCGTGCTGATCGCGGCGGCGAACTTGATGCCCCGCGAGTTGAAGCGGCTGTCCAGCGCGTCGGCGAAGGTGAAGCGGCCCCTGCGCTTGAGCGGTTCGGCGATGACGAACAGGGCGACGATCCAGCCGGCCAGGTAGCCGATGGAGTACAGAAAGCCATCGTAGCCATAAAAGGCGATGAGCCCGCAGATCCCAAGGAACGACGCGGCGGACAGGTAGTCACCGGCGAAGGCGATACCGTTCACGAACCAGTGGATTTCACCGTGAGCCGCGTAGTAGCCCTTCGCGGAGCGGACTTTCGATCCAAGGTAGAAACTGAGGGCCAGGACCACCCCCACGAACAGCAGAAAGACAATCACCGCGGTGAGCGAGGAGTCGTAAATCATTCGGCTGTCGCCTTCCCACCGCCGGCGGAGCCGCGGCACAGGTACATGTAAAGCAGGGCCAGGAGCAGGGCGGCGACGATCAGCCCGAAACCGTAGAGAATGGCGAGGTTGACACCGCTGCCCAGTGGTGTGCGGGCCATGAGATCGTGTCGGAACGTGGCCAGCAGAATGAAGCCGGCGTACAGGACGACGTAGATGGCGAAGAGCCACAGGCCGTAGCGGGCATTTCGGGCTGAGGCTCGGACGGCCGGGGCAGGCGGCGAGGCATGTTCATCCGGCTCGGCGAAGATGGAGGGATCGGGCAGTCGCTCTTTGCTCATGCGCAGGGCTCCGGACGGGGGATCGGTTGTGGTTCCAGTTCTCGCTGCAATCACCGAAGAGAGGGCATTCTACAGGCGGAAGGGACGGTCAGGCCAGCGCGGGGCACCCGGCATGAATGCCTTTTTCCGCCGAAGACCGGGCGTATAATCAGCCCATGAACCTGTGGATGGTCAACCTGCTCCTGTTTCTGCTGCTGGCGGTGCTGTGTGCCATGCCGGCTCTGGGGTGGTTCCTGCTTCTTAACGCACGGTCTCTGGAAGCTTCCGGAATCCCCTACTGCCTGAGATGCGGGTACAACCTGACCGGCATCACCAGCGCCCGGTGCCCGGAGTGCGGGGGCCCGACCACGCCCAATTCGCTGCAGACCGGCGGCCGGCCGGTCCTGCGCCGCCGCCAGATGATCCTGGGAGTGATGCTGCTGGTGACCTCGGGGGTCATCTTCGCGGCCATGCTGTTCGGCCTGCTCAGGAGGTGAGTATCGGGATCCGGCGGCGTCAGATCGACCAGTTCAGCCGGGCGACTGGGGAGCTGGCACGGTCTCAATGACGGCCTGGTCGCGGAGCAGGCGCGCCTCGGCGGCATCGAAATCGGCCGGCAGCACGCTCATGGCGGATGCCGCCGCGACAGCCAGCGCCATGCGGAGGGCTTCGTCGGGAGCGGAGCCTTCCGCACCTGCCGCCAGGTATCCGGCCAGAAACGCATCGCCGCAGCCGACGGTGGAGCCCAGCCGCCCGGCGGGAACCGCGGCGCGTCCGCGAAGCAGCTTGTCCCCACCCATCGCGAGGGCGCCACGCTGACCGCGGGTGACGACGACGTGATGGATCGTTTCGCGCAGGTTGCCCATCGCCCGGGCGAGCGTAAGCTCATCCCCCAGTGGCGTCCCGACGAGTTCGGTCAGTTCCGCTTCGTTGATCTTGAGCAGCCATAGCCGCCGACGGGCCGCTTCCTTCAGCGGCTCACCGGAGCTGTCGACGACCGCGCGGGCACCGCGGGCCAGGACCAGGTCGATGAGGCCGCCGAACGCCGCCGCGTCGATTCCAGGAGCGCAGGAGCCGGTGAACACGATCACCGACTCCGCATCGGCGAGGCCGGCAAGTGCATCGCGCAGTGTTGCCAGGTCGGAAGGCTCGACCATCGGGCCCTGTTCGCGCAAATGGGTTTCATTACCGGCCCGTGAGTCGATCAGAGTGATGTTTTCCCTGGTGGGGCGGTTGAGTGGTATGAGGCGAGGGGTCACGCCGGCGGCCGTCAATTCAGCCTCGAACCATGCGCGGGTGTCGCTGCCGGCAAAGCCGAAGGCAATGCTGGGGACACCCAGCACGGCCAGCGCCCGAGACACATTGATGCCCTTGCCGGCCGGCCGGCGGGAGCGCAGTTGAACGCTGGCATGGTCGCCGAGCCGCAGGCCGGGCGTCTCCAGGATCCTGTCGACCGTGGGGTTCAGCGTGACCGTGATGAGGCGCGGCATCGTAGAGTGCTCCAACTCAGCGGACGTGCCCTGGACCGGCGACGGTCGCCCCTGCCGGTGCAGATTCAGGCGGGGCGATCGGCGTGTCCAATTTGAGAAGGACACGGAAGGGCCGCCTGGCTATCTCTCCGCGCAGGACCGCGGCGTCCGGGGACCGCCATTCGCTGTCATCGCTCACCACCCAGCAGGAGGATTCGCCGTCGGTCGTGCAGGGCTTCAAGGCCAGTTCCCGGGGGCCGACGGTGCCCGTGGCGAACAGGCTCAGCAGCCGGGCGTTGTCGGTCGCCGCTCCATGGGCATCGAGCAGATAAATGCGACGGCTGTTCGGCAACCACTCGACGTAGCCGTTGTGATCCGGGAGGGGCAGCAGTTCCCCGTCGTGCGGCGGGGCGGGCCTGGTGGCGACGGCGGGCGGCGATTCGGTAGTGGTGGTGACCGACGGCGCGGACGCCGGAGCCATCGGCGGCAGCTCGTAATCGCCGAGGTCATCATCGCACCCCGTCGCCCCAAGCAGCCAGACCGCTCCGGTAAGCATCGCTGCCGGCGCCGAGCGTCTCATCGTACCCCCATGAGCAGTTCCTGGGTCAGTTGGTCAAGCTTCTCGTGATGCCATTTGCGCCTGGCGAGCGCGTCAGCGTCGATGACTGTCTTTTTCAATTCGGACGGCGGCGGTACCGGCTGATCCGACCCGGCTCGGATCTCCTTCAGGATCCCCTGGATCTCGCCGTCGACATTGAACCGTTGAACCTTCTCGCGCAGGATCAGGTACGTCCTCATGCAGCCGGAGACGAAGTCCCACACCTCCTCGCGGTCGGCGGTGCGGTAGGGGTGGGCGTCGAAGGAGCGCGGGCCCGGCCAGCCGGCGTCCTCGACGAGCTTGACGCAGAAGAACGCCTCCTTGAGGTCCTCGGCACCGAAGCGCAGATCCTGGTCGAAGCGCAGCGTCTTCTGCCCGTTGAAATGGCAGCCGAACAGCTTGCCAGCCTCCAGGGCCTGGGCAAATTCATGGTACGCGTTCAGTCCGGCCATGCGGGCGTGGGCGATTTCCGGAACGATCCCGCAATTGCCCGGCTTGTTGAGTGTCGCGATCAGGGCCAGCCCGTGGCCGACGGTGGGCATGTAGATATCGCCGCGCGGCTCGTTGGGCTTGGGCTCCATCGCGAGGCGATAGCCCTTGTAACCCTGCTCGTCGATGTAGGCCTGCAGGTAGTTGAGCCCCTCGCGCAGCCGCTTGATGGCCTCCATGGGATCCTTGGAAGCGTCCACCTCGGTGCCGTCGCGGCCCCACCAGAGGTTGCACAGGTTGCAGCCCACCTCGACGCCGATGTCGATGGCCCGGAGGTAGCGTTGCATGGCCAACTGCCGCACCCTGGGGTCCAGGCTGGTCAACGCCCCGTCCTTGAAGGCCGGATGTCCAAAAACGTTGGAGCCGCAGTTGGTGCAGACGATGTCCGCGTCCGTCATGCGCTGTCGCGCTTCCTTGAGCAGGCGGTCGCGCTCGGAAGCGGACACGCCGTCGGGGACCAGGTCCTCGGCGTGCATCTCATACGCATAGACCGAGCGCTTACCGAGCTCGGTGATCACTTCGAGCCCGGTCATCTCGCCGCGGGTGGCTTCGCCGAAGGGATCACGACCGGTGTTCTGGATGGTCCACAGTCCGAAGGCGAAACGGTCGCTCTTTAGAGGGACGTACGCGGCCATGCAGGTCTCCTGAAG
>CAYVVX010000430.1:0-5239 GCA_964455315.1 uncultured Planctomycetales bacterium
ACCCCGGAAGCAGCGGGACCGCGATGAAAAATCATCCTGACACCTTTTCTTGGCCATTGCCCGACCCCGAAAGCAGCGGGACCAGAATGACAAATCATCCTGACACCTTTTCTTTGCCTGACACCTTTTCTTTGCCCAGGGCAATGCGAGGATGGAAATGTTAGAGCACCTCATTGGGTTTGATGCCCGGGAAGCCTGGCTTCCGTATGGGAGCCTGTGGGATGAGCAACGTCGGGGGAGCTTCCTGTTACGTGAGGACGTTGACAAACCTCTGTCCACCGACATTCTGGTATGGCCGACAGTGTTTGACTACAGTGGGATTATGTCGCTGTCTGATCTGGACCCGGAAATAGAGGCCTCTGATGAACTGGAGTATCCTTCTAATATGGAGATTAACGGCCCCCTGTTTCTTGATTTGCAGGCGTTGATTGAGCATGTATCCAGTAGCTGGGCTTACGACCATAAGCCGGTAAGTATTATCGCTATCAAGAAATTCATCCCGGAATTCAGGGCGCCATTCAAGGATGAGTGGGAGCCGGAAGCTTTCCCCACGAATCCCTGCTCGCCATCACCCTCATGGCAATCTCTCGGCTATGACGTCTCCGATGACTCGCTGCTAAGTGCACTCACCAATTGCGGCTACACAGACTACACAGCAGATGAGCGACGCGCTCTCTCTATTCGCTGGCGCCCATTTCTCAATCGGCATCATTTACTGACAGATCTCGGCCGCGCTGAGGAATTCAGGGAATTGTCCAACCAACGTGTTCCAGAGCATGCTCAATTTTACATCTATGAACTCTTCCACATCGCACAACTGTAATTGACTCGGCGCGGAAACGCTCCTGCGCGATAGGGCCGGCAGGGGCGCCGGCCGCTACGTTTCGCGCGCGGGTTCCACGTTCCATCGGCACAGGCTGTCGGCCGGTGAGCGTGGCGAGCGACGTACGGCGCTATGGCGCTACGGCTGCAGGGCAACCACGCACGACGGGGTGAAGTGCACGATGGGGACGGTGCCGCAGGCGTAGTCGGTGCCGCGGCGCAGGGTCATTGTGCCGAAGGTGGTTTCCTCGCCGGTTTCGGTCTTGAAAAGGATCTCTTTCAGGACGATCTCCTCCGGGCACTCCGCGAAGCCCAGAGTCTGCTGGGCGGCCACGCCGAGCGTGAAGCAGGCCTTCTCGATGCCCGGCAGCACCGGCGAGACGCTCACCGAGCCCGAGTCGCCCTCGTAGCTGAGCACGATCATGACCTTGCCTTCGCCATCGCCGGGCTCGCTGCCCAGGCCCTCGAGGGCACAGCCGGCCGGGACCGTGTTCTCGTTGTCATCCGGCAGGGCGTCGTCGGGGGGGAGCGGCTCCGAAACGGGGCACCCCTGCCCGAGCAGGAACGGAATCAGGGCAACAATCGCCACCTGGGCGAGTCGGCGAATGGCTACATGGCGCGGCATGGCACACCTCCCTTGGGCTGGGGCTGGAATCGACGACGCGGCAGCTTTGGGGGATATCCTCGGAATACCCCACCTTAACCCTAACCCAAATATCCCCGCGGGCAGGCCGTAACCCCCCTGGAAATCATGGGCACGAGCTTTCCACAGAGGAAACTCACCCGGGGAGCCCGATTCCGGCCGGGCTCCACCCCGAGGAGGAGGATGATCGGACCCGGGATGATGCGTCGCCGGGATGAGCCGAACTTCGGAAAGTGGGCGCAATCCCGCACCCCGTCTGCTATAATCTGTTGATCGTTAGAGTCGGGAGGGGATCGGGCCGTCTGCCCCTCGCGGAAATGTAGTGCAATTTCAGTTCCGGAGATCGCTGCCGATGCGAAGTGCCTCTCTCGCTGCGCTCATGCTGTTGTTGGGGATTGCAGCCTCCACGCCGGCATGGGGTCAGAACCTGGTTGTCAACGGGAATTTCGAGACCGGTAACTCCACCGGCTGGACCGCCTGGGGGGCCGGCTGGGGCAGTAACGATCCGCCGAACTACGCGGCCACCCCGGCCGGGCGGGTGGGCAACTATGCCCTGCGCCTGGGCACCGCCGGACAGCACAGCTTCGGCGTCTACCAGCAGGTGGCCGTGACCCCCGGCAAGTCGTACAAGATCGATGCCTACTGGAAGGGGCGCAAGGTCGGCGGCACCAACTGGTACGAAATCCTTCTGCTGGACGGCACCTGGGATCCGGTCAAGGCCGACTCGGGCACGCCGGCCAACCAGGTGGTCGAGCCGAATTACATGTACGCGTACGACAACAATACCTATCCGCTGCCGGCCGACTTCGGCTGGATCTGGGCCCACGACCAGAACAACACCCCGGTGGACTGGAACGATCGTGACGGCGTCCGCACGGCCAGCGGCAGCACGATGACGGTGGTGCTCAAGGCCGGAGCCTGCTGCGGGACCAACGGCGCGGAAGTGTGGTTCGACGAGGTGTCGCTGACCGAGGTGACCGGCAACAACCCGGCGCTGGGCACCTGCTCGATGAGCAACGGCGACTTCGCCAACGCCGGCGCCGGCTGGACGCCCTGGCTGGTGAACAACGCCGGCGGCGACTTCTCGGCGAGCGTGGTCTCCGGCGAGATGACGGTGGGCGGAGCCAACTTCAACGGCGGCGTCTACCAGGTGATTCAGACCGGCGGCGCCGGCCGGGCGGTCACCGTGCTGGGCGACTGGCGGAGCAGCCCCACGGCGGCGAATGCCAGGTACGGCGAGGTGTGGCTGATCAACGCGGCGAGGACGCCGGTCGATGGCGTCAACGAGATCAACGGGGCCAACAATGCCGTCCTGCTCTACCGCAACGACACGTTCAGCGGGCGCGGGGCCTGGAACAACGGCATGGCCCTGAGTTCCCCGGTGACTTACAACCCGACCTTCGTCGCGGCCGGCAGCCAGGCCACGCTGATCCTCAAGGCCGGCAACAACGGCGCCGCCGGTTCCGCGGCGGTCAAGTTCGACAACGTCAAACTGAGCTGCGTCCCGGGTTCGGCGACGCTGGCCAGCCCGCCGGCCGGGTTCGCGGTACGGTCGCACACCTTCCCGGTGACCAACATGGTGGCGCTGGGTCAGAGCCCCACCAGCAAACTGATCTACGCGATCAGCAACGAGGGCTCGGCCAACAACACGCGGCTGTACCGCATCAACATCGGCGGCGGGTCGATCACCTCGACGCAGATTCCGCTGACCGCCGGTGCCGGCGGGAACGCGGCGGTGACGTATGCCCAGGGCATGACCTTCGACTACCAGGGAACGATGTTCATCTCCACGCAGTACGGCGCGGTCTGGAAAGCGCTGGATATCAACGTCGATGACGCGGTGGATGATTTCCGGTTTTACCTGATCGCGGACATGCCCGACCAGCAGATCGGCACGTTCCACGGCGTCGGCGGGATCGCCGTGGGGCCCGAGCCGGATCTCAACCTGTTCATCAACTCCGGCTCGGAGTCGCATTACGGCTATCTGCCGGGCTGCAGTGAGGCCACCAAGGAGAACTGCCGCGAGACCTTCGCCGGCCGGCTCAATGCCCGCATCGTGACCATGGACCGCTTCGGCGGCGGCAGCGGCGTCACCTCCTGGGCCGAGGGCCTGCGCAACAGCTTCGACATCAGCTATCGAGCCGACGGCAAGCTCTTCGGCGTCGAGAACGGGCCCAACACCAACTGCGACTACGCTGAAGAGTTCAACATGATCGAAGCCGGCAAGCACTACGGCTTCCCCTACAAGTACGGCAGCGACATCAGCGGCAGCGATTCCTCCATGACCTGCAACAACCCCGAGGGCGGCGGCGTGAACGGGCCGCCGGCACTGCCCGGCGGCATCAACCCGGTGCCGGCGTGGGCCAACTACGGGCCCGACGCCAAGCCCTCCGCCGGACAGCGCGGCTACAGCAACGGCGGGCCGTATTACGGCTTCGACCCGCACTCCTCCCCGGACGGGCTCGATTTCTACGAGCCGCAGTTGATGGACCCGCAGGCCATCAAGTTCCCCGCGTCGTTCCACGGGCGGGCCTTCGTCGCCCGGTTCGGCCACCTCGAAAACCTGGCCGCGGCGTCCAACCCCAATCCGTCCAGCGTGGGCTTCGACCTGCTGACCCTTAACCTCGATGACGCTCACCAGGGCTTCGTCTGCAACCGGTTCCTCAGCGGGCTCAAGCGTCCCATCGACGTGCTGTGCGCCTACAACGGCAAGGTTTACGTGCTGGAGTACAACCAGAACGCCGAGTTCCCCATCCAGTCCGGCTGGGGGGCCAACAGCAAGGTGCACGAGATCGCCTTCACCATCGCGTCGGCGCCGCAGATCGTCCTCAACAAGTCCGCGATCAATCGCACCCTGGACTTCGGCTTCAGCCTGTCGAATGACACCTTCACCGTTCGGAACACCGGCACCGGCACCCTCAACTACACGGTCATGTCCGATCAGACCTGGGTGCAGCCGTCCCCGACCAGCGGCGATTCGGCCGATGGCAACGACATCGACACCATCACGCTGACCTACACCGGCGTGAACGGCCTGCCCATCGGGCAGCATGTCGCCCAGGTCACGGTGTCCGACCCGACGGCCCTGAACAATCCGCAGATCGTCACCGTCACCGTCGATGTCACCTCGGTCAAGCCCGACTTCGACAAGGACGGCGACGTGGACATGGTGGACTTCTCCCATCTGCAGCAGTGTTACGGCCCCAGCGGCGTGAGTCCGCCGGCCGGCTGCGAGGATGCGAGGCTGGATAACGACATCGACGTCGATTACCTCGACTTGCCCATCTTCATCGGATGCATGTCGGGGGCGAATATTCCGGCCGACCCGGCCTGCGACGACTGAACTGACGCATTCCAGCGGGGAAAGCCGAACCGGCTGACCCCGCCGCTCCCAAGCCAATGAGGAGCAGGAGGCCCCTCCGACGCCGAATGGCGCGAGGGGCCTCGCTTTTTTGCGCACGTGCCGCGACGAGGTCGGGGGACCATTCCTTGTCCGGCCGGGGCACCCACCGAACGGGTCACGAACCCTTCCGTACGCAGGGCAATCGCATCTAAAAATGGAACGCGATTCCTGGCCCGCAAACGCGGTTCCGTCCAGATGACGGAATGCCGATTCATTGGCCCAACCCACGTTCCTGAACGCGCCGGGCGTGGCCGGGCGATTTGGTTGTGATAGCCCTGGGGCCTCGCCCCAACGGGGCGCAGGGCTGTAGCCACGGGTGGAGCGGCGCGGCGGCGCAGCCGCCCGACGCGCAACCCGTGGGAACGGGATTC
>CAYVVX010000431.1:0-5233 GCA_964455315.1 uncultured Planctomycetales bacterium
GATCAAGGGCACGCGCCGACGCCGACCCGACCCGGCCGGCGATGAGGCCATGCGGGAGGAACTGTCCCGCAGCTCGAAGGATCGGGCCGAGCTGGCCATGATCGTGGACCTGGAGCGGAACGACCTTGGCCGGGTATGTGAATTCGGCAGCATGCGGGTGGATTCGGAACCGGACTCGCCGGCCGCGCCTTACGCCCTGGAGCGGCATCCGACCGTGCATCACCTGGTGGCAACGGTGCGCGGGACACTCCGGCCGGATTGCGCGGTGTTGGACCTGTTTCGGGCGGTGTTTCCGGGGGGCTCGATCACCGGGGCGCCGAAGGTGCGGGCCATGCAGATCATCCGTGAGCTGGAGCCCTCGGCCCGCAGCGTGTACACCGGGGCGATCGGATTCATCGGCCTGGACGGATCGATGTGCTTGAACATCGCCATTCGTACGCTGATCATGAGCGGGAACAGCCTGTATCTGTACACCGGCGGCGGCGTGGTGGCCGACTCGAGCCCGGAAGCCGAGTACGCCGAGACGGTGGCCAAGGCCGCGGGCATGCGGGCGGCGATCGGAGCGGAAGCAGGTAACGACTCATGCGTGTGATGACAAAGCCCGGGAGCGCGATTCGTGCGGCAATCGTTGGTCGTGCCTTCCTCTCTGATGGCTGATAGCTGATAGCTGAGAGCCCTATTCCATGCATGTCTACCTCAATGATCGACTGGTCGATGCCTCCCAGGCGCTGGTCAGCGTCTTCAACCCGGCGGTGTCGCACGGGGTCGGGCTGTTCGAGACGGTTCGGGCCTACGGGGGAAAGGTCTTCCGCCTGGAAGCGCACCTGCAGCGGATGCGGGCCTCGGCGGTCGCCCTGGACATGCCCGTCGCCGCGGCCATCGAACGGGTGCCGGAGGCGATCGCCACGCTGCTGGCCGCGGAGGGATTGAGCGACGCGCGCATCCGCTTCACGGTGACGCCGCCCGGGGCGCACGAGGGGCAGGAGCAGCCGACGCTGTTCGTCACCGCCGGGCCGGTAGGGGGCTATCCGCCGGAACTCTACGCCAAAGGGATGACCGTCTGCGTGCTGACCGCGTGGCGTCAGTCGCGCTCCGATCCGCTGGCCGGGCACAAGACCATCTGCTATTTTCCGAAACTGCTCGGGCTGCGCGAGGCCCAGGCCCGGCAATGCGGGGAGGCGCTGTGGTTCACACCGGAGAACCTCCTGGCGGAGGGGTGCGTCAGCAGCGTCTTCGTGGTCAAGTCAGGTCAGGTCCGCACGCCGCCTCTGGATACCCCGGTGCTGCCGGGGGTAACGCGTGCGGCGGTGCTGGAAGTGGCCGGCGCGGCGGGCATTGACGCGACGGAGACGCCCTGCACGATCAATGACCTGCTCGACGCCGACGAGGTCTTTCTCACCAATGCGATTATGGAGGTCATGCCGGTGACACACGTCGAGAGGCGTCCGATCGGCAATGAGCAGCCCGGCGGGATCACCACGCGGCTCGCGGAAGCGTATCGCGCGCTGACTGGTCAGGGTTGAATCGTCCGATGCGACCTTGCTTGCCGCGCCGCCGCCGGCCGGTGTGTGAGCCGCGTTTGCCGGGGGATCGGCGGGGGATTAGAGTGACCGCCCTATGCACTGGTCGCGGTGGTTCAAAGCTGGCTTCGGGGTGCTGATGGCCGGGGCGTCGGTGTGGGCGTTCTGGCCGGAGCCGGCCCGCGAGGGCGAGGTGACCGGCACGGCATTCGGCATCGGCCCCGAGAACGCCGCCTTCACCATCGACGTCTTCCCGGGCCTCAACTACATGCCCGGCACGATTCCCAGCGGCTTCGGCGAGCCCTTGCGCGGATTCGCCGAGGTGGCCAGGGACTTCGTCGAGCGTTTCCCCGACACGCGGATCAACTTCCGGAACGTGCCCACCAACGACCGCGAGTGGATGGTCACCCAGCTCATGTCGGCCAACGCGCCGGACATCATCGCGGTGAATGTCGAAGACGTGTGGGTGGACATCGGCAAGTCGCCTCCGTGGTACATTTCGCTGGACGATTACCTGGACAAGCCGAATCCCTTCGTGCCCGCGGGACAGCCGGGCAGCGAAAAGTGGTGGGACCAGTTCCGCTACCAGACCATCAGCCGGGGCAAGGCCGCGCCCAACGGCAAGATGTACTGCGTCACCTTCGACATGGTCGAGACGGGGATCTACTACAACAAGACGCAATTCGAACGGCTGGGGATCGCCCCGCCGGCTACCTGGGCGGAGTTCGACGCCATTCAGCAGCGCATCCGCGAGGCGGGATACATCCCCTTTCAGACCGACATCGAGGCCATCAGCGACTGGGGCGTGGACCTCATCCTGGACCAGGTGTACGCGGACATTCTCCCGGGCATCGACCTGACCCAGGATCCGATCCGCGAACAGTACCTGAAGGGTTATCTTGACTGGGACGAAGTGGTCGTGCTGCACGAGAAGGGCTTCTTCACCAGCTCCGACCCGCGCTACCGCGAGCTGTTCCGCCTGCTGCGCGACTGGCGCCGGCACTGGAACGAGGACCTGGGCTTCCGCTCGCTGGAGCGGGTCCGGGCCTTCATCCGCCAGGATGCGCTGATGATCTGGGACGGGAGCTGGTCGGTGCAGCGGTTCGCGATGGATCGCAGCTTGGGCTTCGAGTGGGGCGTGTTCTACCTGCCGCCGATCACCCTGGAATCCTCGCCGTTCGGCCCCGGCACCGATCATCCCATGAGCGTGATCGGCGGAGCCGGCGGGCAGTTCTCGGTGACCAACCGGGCCTTCGCCGACACCGGCGATCCGGCCACCAGCAGGCGGCTGGAGCGGGTCATCCAGTTCATGCAGTTCGTGTGCCTGCCGGAGAACGCCTCCCGCGTCACCAACGAGACGCTGCAGTTCATCTCCAACATCGTCGGCGTCGAACCGCGCCCGCAGATGAAGCCGTTCGCGGACATTCTTGAGCGGGAGTACGGAACCACCAAGTGGAAGTTCACCTTCGACCTCCAGTTCACCGACGCCCTGCAGCGGATGCTGCTCCTGTACCTCAACGACGGGACCGACCTGGACGGCTTCCTGGCGACCATGGACGGCTTTCTCGACCTGGCCGCCGAGCGGGCGGTGGAACGTAACGCCGCCGACCTGGCCCCGCTGGAGCAGCGCTGGCGCGAGCTCACCCCGCTACGGGCAACGCTGGCGAAACCCGAGGAGCTGCCCCATGGCGCTCGGTAGCGCGGGTTCGCGCTCCGGCGCGTTCCAGCTCAACTGCTGGCTGCTGATCCTGCCTACGCTGGCGCTGCTGGCGCTGTTTCTGTTCGTGCCCATGATCTGGGCCATCGCCACCTCGCTGTACCGCTACGAGGTCGGCGGGCATTCCGCGTGGGTCGGGCTGGGCAACTACGTCGAGTATGCCCGCCGCGACCCGACCTTCCTGATCTCGCTCCGCAACATGCTCCTGCTGACCATCTTCGCGGTGGCCATGCGCATGACCATCCCGCTGATCGTCGCCAAGCTGATCATCTCCCTGGAGTCGGAGCGCTGGCGCCACGCCTACCGCATCATCTTTCTCACCCCCATCGTCGTGCCGGCCGTGGCGGTGCAGCTCATCTGGCAGTACCTGATCTACTCCGAAGCGGGCATGGTCAATGAGACGCTGGAGCTGCTGGGCCTGGCCACGTGGGGGCGGGGCTGGCTGGCCGACCCGCACACCGCCTTGTGGGCGGTCGCGTTCATCGGGTTTCCGTTCGTAGGCGGGTTCGAGGTGCTGATCTACTACGCCGGGCTGGCGTCGATCCCCGAGTCGGTCACCGACAGCGCCACCCTTGACGGTGCCACCGGTCTGCGGCGATTCCTCAGCATCGACATCCCCATGGTCCTGAGCCAGCTTCGGCTGATCGTGACGCTGACCATCATCACCGGCATCCAGGCTTTCGAGGGCATCTACATCATCACCAAGGGCGGGCCCGGCTTCGAAACGCTGGTCCCGGGCTTGTGGATGTACTTCAACGCCTTCAAGTTCCAGCGCATGGGTTACGGCTGCGCCATCGGCGTGATGCTGTTCGTGCTCATCGCCGGGCTGACCGCGCTGAATCTGCGTTACTTCAAGAGCGCCGAGGAGGTGCAGGCGTGAAGCGCGTCCGCGGCTCCCAACTGGCGATTCACGCGGTGCTGCTGTTTCTCGCGGCGCTGACCTTTGTGCCCTTCGCGTTCGTGGTCAACAGCTCTTTCCGTTCCAACGAGGAGATCTTCGACTCCTTCTTCGGCGTGCCCGCGGCGCTGAAGGCCATGGTCGCCGGCGAGCCGGTCATGCCCGCGCCGGACGGCACGCCGACGGGGGACGCGCCCGCCGCGGAGGAGGCGGGCCCGGCGCAGGCCGCGACGCCGGGCCAGGTGCTGACCCGCGGCTACCGCATGGCCTGGTCGGTGATGCGCCGGTACGTGCTCAACTCGATCCTGGTGTCCGGCGTGTCGGCGGTGGGGGTGGTGCTGGTCGCGTCGATCACCGCCTACATCCTGGCCCGCTATCGCTTCCGCGGCAGCCGGGCGATCTTCGCGATCATCCTGAGCACCATGATGATCCCGGCCGTGCTGACCCTGGTGCCGACCTACCTGCTGGTCAGGAACCTGGGGCTGCTGGACACTTACTGGGCGCTGATCCTGCCCTACGTTGCGACGGGCCAGGTCTTCGCCATCTTCCTGTTCCGCAGCTTCTTCGCCGCCTTGCCCGAGGATCTCTTCGAGTCCGCCCGCATTGACGGCGCGGGACACCTGTCCATCTACCTCAACATCGTCCTGCCGCTCTCGCGGCCGATCCTCTCGGTGGCCGCGGTGATGACCATCCTGGGCACGTGGAACAACTTCCTGTGGCCGTTCGTGACCCTCAGCGATGACCGGCTGCACGTGGTCGCCAGCGGGCTGTACGTCATGTCGGCGACGCAGATCTCGGCCAACCAGAGCACCATGTACGCCGCCTACGTGATCTCGAGTATTCCGCTGCTGGTCCTCTTCGTCTTCGCAACCCGCCCGTTCATCTCGGGCGTGACCTCGGGCGCGATCAAGGCCTGATCCTCACCGGGCTGTCGAGAAGGCTCTTGTACTGCTATCCGTAACGATCTTCGCGAGCCGCAAAGCTTTTCCGTAGCCTCCGCCCCCGCCCCGGACGTCCCCCCCGCCCGGGGTGGGGGCGGGCCCCCAGCCCGCCCGCCCCCCCCCCCCCGAGTCGCGCCCCCCCCCGGGCCGGGCGGCC
>CAYVVX010000432.1:0-5175 GCA_964455315.1 uncultured Planctomycetales bacterium
CTTCTGCATCGCTCGGCGACCCGCCGACGCCGGCCGCGCCGGCTCAGGCCGCGCGAGATGCTCCCAGCGGCGGTGAGCTGGTGCCGACCACGCCCTACCGAGCCGCTACGCGCACCGGCCCGCTCCCCTCGTTCTCCACGGGACGGCGCGATCGCGCCTTCGCGCCACCGCCGACCTTCGACCCCGACGCCCGGACCGGCCGGCCGCCGCCGCTGCCGGACTTCACCCCGGCGGAGGGAGCCGAGGGCACGCGGGAGATCCCCACCGAACAGGACACATCCGTCCCGCCGGCGGAATCCCGGGAGCCCGCGGCGGAGGAACCCGGCGAGGATCAGGCCCCGCCGCCGCTGCCGGAGGTCGCGCCGGTGGAGAGCGAGGCGTCATCGGACGGCTGAGCGCGGGATGTCCGCCGCGACGGCAACCGGCGTCGCGGGCTTGTGCTTCCCGCGCCCATCGACTCTGATCACCAGGGTCACCCGTGCAGGGGACTTCGCACCGAGTTCATGGAGCCTACCATCTTGAAACCCCGCGTCCTGCTTCAGACCGATCTTCCCGGCGGGCCCGTTCATCGCGGCAAGGTCCGCGACATCTACGATCTCGGCGACCGGCTGCTGCTGGTGGCCACCGATCGCATCAGCGCCTTCGACGTGGTCATGCCCAACGGCATCCCCTTCAAGGGCGAGGTGCTCTCCCGCATCAGCCGGTTCTGGTTTGACCTGCTCGAGGTGCCCAACCATCTCATCGAACTCATCGAGGATGAGGCCCCCGAGGGCTTCGAATCCCACCTCGATCAGCTTCGCGGGCGGTCCATGCTGGTCGAGAAAGCCCGCGTGGTTCCCATCGAGTGCGTGGTCCGCGGCTACCTCGCCGGCAGCGGCTGGAAGGAGTACCAGGCTTCCGGAACGGTCTGCGGCGTCAAGCTGCCTGCCGGGCTGAAGCAGTGCGACCGGCTGCCCGAGCCGATCTTCACACCCGCCACCAAGGCGACCAGCGGGCACGATGAGAACATCCCCTTCGACCGGGCGGTCGAGCTGGTGGGCGAGCCGACCATGCGCGCGGTCCGCGACATGAGCATCGCCATCTACCGCCACGCCGCCGAGCACGCCCGCGGCCAGGGCATCATCATCGCCGACACCAAGTTCGAGTGGGGCTACGCGGACGAGGAGCTGATCCTGGTCGATGAAGCCCTGACGCCGGATTCCTCGCGGTTCTGGCCCGCCGACCAGTACGAGCCCGGGCGGGACCAGCAGAGCTTCGACAAGCAGTACGTCCGCAACTACCTCGAAACGCTGGCCTGGGACAAGACTCCGCCGGGCCCGACGCTGCCCGACGAAGTGGCCGTCAACACCAGCCGGAAGTACATCGAAGCCTACGAGCGGCTGACCGGCGAGCGGTTCCCGGGCACCTCGGCGTAGTCCGAAGAACCCACCTCCAGCGCTTCCGCCCGGCCCGCGCAGCAAAAGAGCCGGAACGCCGCAGAGGCATTCCGGCTCATGGGTTGCATCACGATCAATGTGCGAGCGGTCGCTTACGCCGTGCGGCGGCGACGCAGGAACAGGCCGCCCAGACCCAGCAGGGCCAGCCCGGCCGGCTCGGGAACCTCGACCACGTCGATTTCCCAGACCAGCGGGGAGACAAATGCGGCGCTCAGCCCATCATCCACGCTGTTGAACGGATTGACGCCGTCAAACGGATCGCGCATCTGCCCGCCGGTGTTGTCCACCGAGTACAGGTCGATCTGCAGGTTGGTCACGCCGGACAGCAAAGTGGCACTGGCATCATCCGAAATGGTCACGTAAGTCGAGCCCCAGGTGCCCGCGTTGATGGTGCCCGACGGATCCGACTGGAAGTAACCGAGCAGGTTGAAGCTGCCGCCGTTGTTGGTCGAGTAGTAGATGACGCTGGTCGAGAACACCCGGCCGTCCTTGCCGTTGTTGCCGGTGAGCAGGCCGATGCTGGCGATGTTGGAGGGGCCGGCGAGGTTGTACTGGAGCTTCTTGGTGGGCAGCCCGGCACCGGGGAAGTCGTTGAGCAGGCCGGTCAGCCCGGTGATCTGCCCGCGGTCATCGGTGAACGCCTGCAACCGCTCGGGCTCCGGCGGGGTGGCGCCGTGCCAGCCCGTGTCGCCGGCCAGTTCGGTGGCGACCAGACCGGAAATAAGATCGCCCACGGCGATCATGCCGTCCAGCGATGTGCCGGCCGGGCCGTGCACGGTGTTGGACACCACCGCGGCCTGAGCCCCGGCAGCCAGCGCGCCCATGGCGGCGATAACAAGCATCTTTCGCATGTGATTCTTCCTCCTTCAATTTCCTCTAGACGTGGCAAGGTCTGCAACAGTTGCAGATACGCTTGTAGGCAAAATGAGATCATCAAGAGCCGTTCTTGGCCGACCGCAGGATACGGTCAGGCAGGATGGGGCTCTCCTTTCCTCCTCGAACAGGGGCGCAAAACCGCCCGCATTGTCCAGTTTACCTCGCTGCCTCGGGGGATGTCAACAGAAAACCAAGGACGGTCAGCACTCCTGATCGGACACCCTTCAGTCGTGCCCCTCGGGCTCGGAACCACCGCGACCGATAAACCCCCGGACCGGGCGAAGCCCCGGCTTGGCCGCACCCAGCGTTGCAGCCGGGGATTTACCCCCTTTCGTGCCCGCGGTGGCGGAAAGCCTCCTGGGATGGTTGTATAATGAAGACGAGATCCCCATAATGGACCTCGGTTGGAGATCCGGCAGGGGATTCCGGAACCCTTTATCTGCACCCGGCCAGATGGCTGCGCACCCCGCCGGAGGTGCACGCGACCTTGAGTGGACACGACACCCATGCACATGCAACTGCACTCCCGCGCTGCTCACCATCTGCCCCGACGAATGGCGTTCACACTCATCGAAGTTCTGGTGGTGGTCGCCATCATTGCCCTGCTCATCGCCATCCTGCTGCCCAGCCTTTCCAAGGCCCGCAAACAGGCCCGACGCTCGGTCTGCGGCAGCAACCTGCACCAGATCGGCGCCGCCCTGGTCATGTACCGCGAGACGTACAAGGCCTATCCGCACCAGGCCCGCGTCGGCGTGCCCGGCACCTGCCCGCAGAACATCAACGACCCCGGCGGCAACGCGGTCGGCGCCTGGCCGCTCAGCGTGCATGTCGCCCTGGCCCGCATGATCGGCGGCGACAAATCGGGGCAATCGGTCAAGCCCAACGCGGTGTATTACTGCCCCAGCGTCAGCGATCCGGATCGCGGCACCGATGTCGATCGCCGGGAGGATGCCTGTGCGCTGGGCAACCCGGAAGCCTACCTGCACATCACCTATTTCTACTACGGGCGCCTCGATCACCTGGCCAACAACGACCCGGCGCTGCCGCGAACGGGAGAAACCCCCGCGACCGTGCCCTTCCGCCGCAAGCTCTACGTCAGCAAGGAGCCCGACGCCCGTAAGGTGATGGCCGCCGACGCGCTGTCGCTCTGGTCCGGCGGCGGGGCCGGCGGGCGCTGGCGGGTCAATCACGGGCCCGACTACAGCACCTACACCGCCGGCAGCATTCCCCAGCAATTCGAAGGACAGAATGTTGTGTACGGCGATGGTCACGTCGAGTGGCAGACCCGCAACCGGCCGCAGTACAAGATGCTGACCACGCCCGGCGCGACCAAGGCCCAGTTGTTCGAGTCAGCCCTGTTCCGGCAGGACCAGGATCTGCATTGGTGGTAAATCACCGGCAGTCCCGGGCCCGTCGTCTCGCGGATACCAGAGGAGAATCGCAGTTCGTTCTCAAATTGACGAAGGAGGAAGGATGATGAGGAGCACCAGCGTGGCCGCGGTCGTCGCGGTCGGAACATTCCTGATCGCGGACATCGCCTCCGCGGGCCCCAAGTACAAGTACCAGCACGCCGCAAGCCTCGGCGGGTTGTCCGTCTCGATCAGCGGTGACGACCTGATCAACGGCATCCTGCCGCTCAAGAACAACGACCTGGCCGCCAATTACCCGGCCAACACCAACGGCTACGAGCCGACCCGCAACATGGCTGATGCCTGCGCCCCCAGCCCGCTGAGCAACTACAACCCGGGCCACGCCGGCTTCCACGCGGCCACGCCCCAGCAGAACGGCGCCGGACTCACCGACGGCATCGCCGGCAGCCAGGTGGCATCGGTGCTGGCCGACTTCCTCTACCCGGCGGGCGTGTTTCAGTTCGATATGCCGAGCCCGACCGACATCGGCGAGATCCGCGTGTTCGCCTCCAACACCGACCGCGACGGCCGCGTTTTCCAGAACTATGACGTCTACATCTCGACCGACGCCAACCCCGATGCCAAGGAGCGCGTCTTCGTGCCGCTGATCGAGCGGGTCATGACCTCCTTCGTGGTCTGCGATCCCGGCGACGGCTTTTTCCCCAATGTCAACAACGGCGCTCAGGTTCCGGCCATCGAAGCGACCGTCACCACCGTGTTCGACGATGCCAGCACCACCCTGGCCACCGGCGTGACCAGCGTCCGCTTTGTGTTCTGGGGCGTGTCCAACACCCAGAAGGTATTCCGCGACCAATGGCTGGGCCCCATCGGCTGCGGCCCGCTGACCGTCGACCAGCTCGACCCGGAGGACGGTGACGGTTTCCAGCGTGCGTTCGAGTCGCCGGTCATCAAGGAAATCGACATCTTCGCCGCCCGCAGCGCGGTGCCGGAGATCTGCGACAACGGCATCGACGATGACGGCGACGGGCAGATCGACGGCGCCGACATCGAGTGCTTCGGCCAGGCCTGCGATCCGGAAGACTGCACCAACGGCGTGGATGACACCGGCAACGGGCTCGTCGACTGCAGTGATCCCGACTGCCTCGACTTCCCCGGCTGCGGCAACGTGGAGATCTGCGACAACGGCATCGACGACGACGGCGACGGCGACATCGACTGTGCCGACAGCGACTGCGACGATTTCGAGGCCTGCCAGTGCAGCGACCCGTTCGCCGATGCCGACGGCGACGGCGACGTCGACCAGACCGACTTCGCGGCCTTCCAGCGCTGCGTCACCGGGGTTTCCGGCGGCGTGCCCGCCGGCTGCGAGTGTTTCGACCGCAGCGGCCCGAACCCCGGCGTCCCCGACGGCAACATCAGCCAGGACGACCTGCCCGCGTTCCGCAACTGTGCCAGCGGCGCGGACGTGCCGGCCGATGACACCTGCGACGATC
>CAYVVX010000433.1:0-5165 GCA_964455315.1 uncultured Planctomycetales bacterium
GATCTGCTGCCACCCCCGCCGGAGGGCGGTTTCGGCCGCGGCCCCGGCCGGCCTGACCCCAAGATGCTGCTGGAAAGGCATCCTGAGCTGGACACCGACGGCGACGGGAGCCTGAGCGAGGCCGAGCTCAAGGCGGCCAGGGAGAAGTTCGGCAAGCCGGGCCCCGGCCACGAGCGGCCGATGCGCTCGCCGGAGGAGATCCTCAAGAAGTTTCCCGAGGCGGACAAGAACAGCGACGGCAGTCTCAGCGAAGAGGAGCTGGAGGCCTTCCGCGACACCATGCGCGAGCGGGGTCGCGAGGAGATGGGCAAGCGGATGCTGGAGCGATTCCCCGACGCCGACACCGACGGCGACGGACAGCTCAGCCCGGAGGAAATGAAGGTTCTCCACGAAAAACAGAAAGACGAGATGCGGGCCAAGCTGCTGAAGCGCGCTCCCGAAGCTGACACCAATGGCGACGGTCAACTCAGCGACGAGGAGATGAAGGCCTTTGCCCGGGATCGTCGCGGTTTCGCCCCCCCGCCGGCCGGCGGACCGGATGCAGCACCCCGCGGCAAGCGCGGCCCGCGCGGAGATCGCGGATTCCGCGGTGGTGAAGGCCCGGACGACGGCGCCGCGCCCAAGGGTGAGAAGCGCCAACGCAAGCCGCGTCCGGAGTAGCCGTTCGCCGGCCGGATGAACGGTCGTCGACGTGAAGACAAATGAACAGGGCGTCGTCACGCATATCGATGGGTGACGACGCCCTGTAAGTTTGCGCGGAGGGATGCTTCAGCGTGTCAAATGCTCACGCTTCCACGGCGGCGAACCAGGCCCAGCATCGTGCAACCAATAATGCCAAGCACCGAGGCGCCAGGCGAGGGTATCTGCGTGACCGGCGGAGGCGGGGGCTCCGGGCTGTTCACGCAGCATGACGGGCCGGCAATGGTGCCAAGCTCGAAGTTCGGGCCACCCTTGGACAACACTTCCATCTCGCCGAGCTTGTAGTCATCGTCGAGGGTGAAAGTGAAGACACCGCTGGTGAAGGAATCGTCCGTGTTCCACTTGATCCCGTAGTAGCCCGTGCTGCCGTCCTTGCCGGCCTCGAACCCGGTCGTCGGCGAGTAGGTAGTGACGTGCTCCCAGAGCTGGCTGCCATCGTCGAAGAAGCAGTTGAGCAGGAAATCTACGTGGCTCAAGTTGCGTCCCTCGATTTCGGTCACGCGATAGGACCACGTGTTGCCGGTGGTACCCAGATAGTCAATCTGGTAGGCGGTGTCCTTATTGTCGTGGAGTTCGATCAGAACGCTGATGGGGATGCCCGAGGGCACATCCGCCGGTGAAATGTCCGCGCGGGCAAACCCCGCCACGGCAAGCACACTGCAAGCGCAGACCCCGAGAGTCGATCGCATCTTTCCCTTCTCCTTGTGCAACAAGCGCAATTACCAATTCGTCTCCTCTAGCTTATGGATCCTGCGCGTAGAAGTAAACCACCAGATGATGGTTATGGGACGCAGATTCGCTCTTTTTCTGAGGATTCCTTGCTCGCGCCCACATGTGAAACACAGGGCGCTGCCGGCTAGAGGTTGGTCCTATAGCAGCGACTTCAATGTGACGCACACCTTTTCGACGTCCGCCTCCGTGAGCTGCCCGTGGAACGGCAGGGCCAGCGTGCGATCCGCGACCGCCTCGCAGATTGGGAAGTCGCCGGGCTTGCAGCCGACCGTCTCCCGGTAGAACGGCTGCAGGTGAATGGGCGGGAAGTAATTGCTGCTGCCGATGCCCTGGTCACGAAGAGTCTGGATAATCTCGTCGCGGCGGGCGCGGTCCACATCATCGGACAGACGCACCACCATCACGAACCAGCTCACGGCGCAATCGGGCAGCACCTTCTGCATGCGAATCCGGGCGTCCTCGCCCAGCCGGTCCAGGTACCAGCGGGCCACCCGGGCGCGGTTGGCGAGGATCTCTTCGATCCGGTTCAACTGGGCGATGCCCAGGGCGCAGTTGATGTCACTGAGCCGGTAGTTGTAGCCCAGGCGGGCGTGCCCCAGCCAGCCCATGCCCTCGTCGCGGCCCTGGTTGCGCATGGAACTGATCAGCCGGTACAGGTCATCCCGGTCGGTGACCACCATGCCGCCCTCGCCGGTGGTAATCTGCTTGTTGGGATAGAACCCGAAGACGCCGACGTCGCCGAGCGTGCCGGCTTTCCGCCCGCGGTAGGTCGCCCCGATGGCCTCGCAGGAATCCTCGATGATCGCCAGGTCGTGCCGCTTTGCGGTCGCCCGGATCGGCTCCATGTCGGCGACCTGTCCGAAGACGTCCACGGGAATGATCGCCCGCGTCCTGGGGGTCACGGCCGCGGCGACCGCCGCAGGGTCGATGTTCCAGTTGTCCGGGTCGATGTCCACGAACACCGGGCGGGCGTTCTCGAAGAGAATGCAGTTTGAAGAAGCGATGAAGGAGAACGGCGTGGTGATCACCTCGTCGCCCGGGCCCAGCCCCAGGGCCCGCACGCACAGGTGCAGGGCGCAGGTTCCGCTGCTGAGCGCCACCGCGTGGCGGGTACCCACGTAGTGTGCGAAGGCCTCCTCGAACTCGCGGAGCCTGGGCCCCAGCGAAAGAAACGGCGTATCCAGAACCGCGGCGACGGCGTCGCGCTCGGCCTGGGTAATGTCCGGCCGGGAAAGGGCGATGTCCATAACCATCCTCGAGGGAAGACTGCTCCGCACAATCGTGTGCATTATAGCCTAACGTCGAATCCGCCGACATAGTTCATCGGATCGCCAACGCCTGAGGTTCGCGCAAGCCTTGCCTTGTGGCTTACCGGACGTATCATGTGCGGCCTTGGCGGGGCGCGGCACCTTGTCGCTTCTCAGAAGGAGTCCATCATTGTCCGATAAATCGCTTCTGCAAAAGATCGAGTCCGGCACCGCCCTGGTCGGCATCGTGGGCATGGGCTACGTCGGCTTGCCGCTGGCCAGGACGTTCTGCGGGGCGGGCTTCAACGTTCTCGGCTTCGACGTCGACCAGAAGAAGGTCGACATGCTCAACGCCGGCAAGAGCTACATCAAGCACATCCCCTCCGACCTGATCCGCAAGCTCCGCAAGGGCGGCCATTTCGAGGCCTCCTCCGACCCGAAGTCGCTGCGCAGGGCCGACGCCATCCTCATCTGCGTGCCCACGCCCCTGTCCAAGATGCGCGATCCGGACATGACCTACGTGGTCAGGACGGCTGAGACCATCTCGAAGCACCTCCGCAAGGACCAGCTCATCATCCTGGAGAGCACCACCTATCCCGGTACCACCAGCGAACTGGTCAAGCCCATCCTGGAGTCCGGCGGGCTCGTCGCTGGCAGGGACTTCTACCTGGCCTACAGTCCCGAGCGCGAGGATCCCGGCCGCAAGGACTTCAGCACCGAGACCATCACCAAGGTGGTCGGCGGCCACGACCCGGTCAGCCTCAAACTGGCCACCGCCCTGTACAGCAAGGCGATCAGCACCGTGGTACCGGTCAGCAGCTGCGAGGTCGCCGAGGCGGCCAAGATCGTCGAAAACGTCTATCGCTGCATCAACATTGCCATGGTCAACGAGCTGAAGATGCTGTTCGAGCGGATGGGCATCGACGTGTGGGAGGTCATCGAGGCGGCCAAGACCAAGCCGTTCGGCTTCCAGGCGTTCTATCCCGGACCGGGGCTCGGCGGGCACTGCATCCCCATCGACCCGTTCTATCTGACCTGGAAGGCCCGGCAGTACGGCATGAGCACGCGGTTCATCGAACTGGCCGGCGAGATCAACACCTCCATGCCCGAGTACGTCATCGAGCACGTGGCCCTGGCGCTGAACCAGTACAAAAAGCCCATCAACGGATCGAAGATCCTGGTGCTGGGTCTGGCGTATAAGAAGGACGTCGATGACATCCGCGAGTCGCCGTCGATCGAACTGATTGAGCGGCTCAGGGATCACGGCGCCAAGGTGGATTACAACGATCCACATGTGGCCAGCACGCACAAGCAGCGCGAGCACGACCTGAAGATGAAGTCGGTCCCGCTGACGCCGGAGTCGCTGGCCGGCTACGATTGCGTGCTTATCTCCACCGATCACTCCTCGTACGATTACGAGATGATCGTCAAGAACTCGCAGCTTATTGTGGACACCCGAAATGCCTGCGCGAAAGTGCGTGGCAGCAAGCGGCACGTGATCAAGGCCTGACCGCGCTGCCCGTGACCAGGGCGCCCTGCAATAGCCGACGCCGTCGGCGGCCCACGCCGTTGCGCCTGACCGCTGACCGCATGGATCAGACGGGCATTGGCCGCGCGCCGAAGGTGTCAGACGATCGGCAGATCGTCCGGGAACAGGTCGTCTTCCGATTCGTGTCGGCGCCAGGAACGCCGAGGCGCTCCCGGCCGGGTAAGACTTCGCCCGAACAGACGCTCGTACACGTCGGCGAAACCGACGAGGGCAAACATGATCAGAATGCCGCCAGCCGGGACCACATTACGGGCCAGCGGCTCACCGATGGCCGCAATCAGCCAGAAAACGGCTACGTACATCGCACCGACGACCGCCGACCAGCGCCACTGTTGATGGCGGCAGGCCACTATCCAACCCCACAGGGCAGGCAGGATCAGCGCAACCTGTAAGGCGAAGAGCGGCCGTTGGAGTTGTCCTCCCGACGTGGCGTACACCGTGCGGGTCAACCTGCGTCCCAGCCAACGCAGAGTATCGGCCGGGGCACTGCGCAGCTCGGAGAGGAGAAACGTGATCGGGGCCAGATGCCCGCGCTCACTGTCGGCCGCCAATTGCTGGCGTGCCGCTTCGGCCATATCTCCATCATCGAGGTGGACGCGCAGGTTGTGAGCTGCACGCCCGGGTAACCCCTCAATAAACGGCGTGCCCGCCAGAGCCCACCAGCCGGCGCCGACCACCAGAACAAATCCGGCCAGCAGCATCCCCACGCCCGCAAGACGCTTCCGGGGAGAGTACGGCGCGACAGAGATCGAGCTGACGGCGTATCAGCCGGCGATCCTGTTGGGTGACCGTGTGTTGCATTGGGAGACGACGTTCCGGCACGTCACCAATGCGGGGTACATCGTGGGGCGCATCCTGCGCGAGGTGCTGCCGGGGCTGCCGGTCCTGTGGAGCCGCTATACGCCGGCAGATGGCTCAGACCCTCCGATCCGGGGCTA
>CAYVVX010000434.1:0-4333 GCA_964455315.1 uncultured Planctomycetales bacterium
AAGCATGCCTACGAGATGTTCAAGAACGTCAACCCGAACATCGAGATGATCATCGCCCAGGATATCGTGATGACCAGCTCGGTGCAGTACGCCGACATCGGGTTGCCGGCCAACAGCTGGGTCGAGTTCGAGGATCTGGAGGTCACCGCGTCCTGCTCCAACCCGTTCCTGCAGATCTGGAAAGGCGGCATCAAGCCGGTCTTCGATACCAAGGACGACCTGACCATTCTCGCGGGCATCGCCAGGGCCGTCGGTGAGGAACTCGGCGACAAGCGGTTCCACGACTACTTCCGGTTCGAGCACGAGGGCAAGCGGCGCATTTACCTGCAGCGGTTGCTCGACGCGTGCACCACCACCACCGGCTACAAACTCGACGACATCATGGCCGGCAAATACGGGCCTCCCGGCGGCGCCCTGATGCTGTTCCGCACCTATCCGCGCATTCCCTTCTGGGAGCAGGTGCACGACGACGAACCGTTCCATACCGACACCGGACGGATCCACGCCTACACCGACGTGCCGGAGGCGATCGAGTACGGGGAGAACTTCATCGTCCACCGGGAGGGCCCCGAGGCGACTCCCTATCTGCCCAATGTCATCGTATCCAGCAATCCGTGGATCCGACCCAACGACTACGGCATCCCGCCGGAGGCTGAACACTGGGACGAACGCACCGTACGCAACATCAAGATGCCCTGGGCCCAGGCGAGGAAGACGCACAATTTCCTCTGGGAGGATGGGTTCAAGTTCTTCTGCCTGACGCCCAAGACCCGGCACCGCGTCCACTCCTCGTGGAGCAACGTGGACTGGCATTCCATCTACGACAGCAACTTCGGCGACCCGTACCGCATGGACAAGCGGCTGCCTTACGCCGGTGATCATCAGATTCACCTCAATCCGCAGGCGGCCAGGGATATGGGCGTTAAGAATGGCGACTACGTGTACCTCGACGCCAATCCGGCGGACCGGCCCTACCGCAACGCCGACCCGAATGATCCGTTCTACAAGGTGGCCCGGCTCATGGTGCGGGTGACCTACAATCCCGCCTATCCCTACAACGTCGTGATGATGAAGCACGCGCCCTATATCGCGACGGAGAAGAGCGTCAAGGCCCACGAGACGCGCGAGGACGGCCGGGCCCTGTCCGAGGATGGCTATCAGGCCAACCTGCGCTACGGCAGCCAGCAGTCGGTCACCCGCAACTGGCACATGCCCATGCATCAGACGGACACGCTCTTTCACAAGGCGAAGGTGTTCATGGGCTTCATCTTCGGCGGCGAAGCCGACAACCATGCCATCAACACCGTTCCGAAAGAAACTCTCGTCCGGATCACCAAGGCCGAAAACGGCGGGCTGGGCGGAAAGGGAGAGTGGGCGCCGGCGACCATCGGCCGATCCCCCGGCGGGGAGGATGATTTCATGAAGAAGTACCTGGCCGGCGGCCTGGTGGAAGTGCATCCGGCCGAGGACGAATCCGAAACCGAGAGTTCCTGAGAGCGTGCCTGAGGTTGTCTCGACTCAGCGAGTGCCCGTAAGAGGTCCAGATCATGCCGCTGCGTGAACCCGATGCGACCGACCCGATGATCCTCCACGGGGTTTCCGTGGAGACCGATCAACCCGATGCGATGCGCCACATGGCCGCCTGCTTCATCGAGGAGTACCTGCGGATGGGCTTTGATCCCGACCGGGTTTTCAAGATGTTCAAGACGGTCGGCTACGCAGGTCCGCAGATGGCGTACAAGGCTCTCGGCGAGGCCGCTATCCGCGCAATGCTCGACGAACAGATTGCCATCCGCGGTCCGCACGTACCCGCGGCGGTGCCCATCGCGACGAATCAGGACAGCACCATCGCACTATCCGTGCTTGATTCCTAGGAGTCCGTCATGTCCAACGTGTACAACTGGCAACTCGGTCGTGAGATGCGGTATCCCTACGAGCCCGCATCGCCAGAGGAACAGTTTGCCTTCGTCATCAACATCAACCGCTGCATCGGCTGCCAGACCTGCACCATGGCCTGCAAGAGCACATGGACATTCTCGCATGGCCAGGAGCACATGTGGTGGACCAACGTCGAGACCAAGCCCTACGGCGCCTACCCGCAGCACTGGGATGTCAAGATCCTGAAGATGCTCGCCGAGGCGGATCCGGAAGGGCAGTGGTGGGAAGCGGACCCGGACGGTCCGCCCAAGAGCCCTTACGGCTACTTCGACGGCAAGACCGTTTTCGAGACGCAGGCCCATGTCGCCCGCGGCCAGCAGCCGAACCAGGTCATGGGCTACCTCCCCAGCGATGAGGAGTGGCAGGGCCCGAACCGCTACGAGGATCATCCCGCCGAAGGTCTCTCCAAGCCGATGGACTTCGGCCAGGGCACCGACCTGTCCGGCGGCCAGAAGCACAAGGCGTGGTTTTTCTATCTGGCCCGCCTGTGCAACCACTGCTCCTATCCCGCCTGCCTGGCGGCCTGTCCGCGGACGGCCATCTACAAGCGACCCGAGGACGGGATCGTCCTGATCGATCAGAAAGAGTGTCGGGGCTATCGGAAGTGCGTCGAGGCCTGCCCGTACAAGAAATCCCTCTATCGCGGCAGCACGCGCACCAGCGAGAAATGCATCGCCTGCTACCCGCGCATCGAAGGCGCGGATCCGGAAGCGGGCGGCGTACCCATGGAAACGCGCTGCATGGCCGCGTGCATCGGGCAGGTCCGCATGCAGGGGCTGGTTCGCGTCGACAAGGAGAACGTGTGGATCGAAGATCGGCACAATCCCCTGTACTACCTCGTACATGTCGCCAAGGTGGCCCTGCCCCTGTACCCGCAGTTCGGCACCGAGCCGAACGGCTACTACATCCCGCCGCGCTGGGTCTCCACCGCGTATCTCGAGCAGATGTTTGGACCGGGCGTCAAGCAGGCCGTCGATCGCTATTCAGCGCCGGACCGAGAGCTGCTCGCGGTGCTGCAACTGTTCCGCCGTTCCAACCAGATCATCGCCAGGTACGAAATCGAAGAGGGCCCCAAGACCTACGAGACCGAGGTCAACGGCAGGAAGTTCGAGACCTACAACGACACGGTCATCGCCTTCAATCGCAAGGGCCAGGAAATGTTCCGAACGCAGGTGGAGGAGCCGGTCCATGTCCGGTCGGCTGAGTACGCGAATTCGATCTGAGTTCCATCTCAAGGGTAGCCATCATGTCCACCGCACCCCTCGCCGCGAAAGACGCGGAGCTGCATGAGGCCCGCGCCGCGGCCTATGGCTTCTTCGCCGCCGCTTTCCGTTACCCGGACGAAGCCTGGTTGAGCCAGCTTCAGGATCCGGAGGCCTGGTCGCACTGGCCGACTTCCTGCGCGCCCCGCGATACCGCCCTGCCCACGCGGGCCGAGGCACTCCGCGAGCAGTTGTGCGCCGCGCATTCGCTGGAATCACTGGAGGGCGATTTCATCACGCTCTTCAGCCACGCCGTTCGCGGACAATGCCCGCCCTACGAGCTGGAATACGGCCACTCGGAAATCCTGCAGTTGTCCAATCTGATGGCGGATATCACCGCGTTCTACTCGGCTTTCGGACTGGAAACCGTTCCGGAATCACACGAACGGGTGGATCATGTCTCTGTCGAAAGCGAGTTCATGGCTGTGCTTGCCCTCAAGCACGCCTACGCGACTCAGCTCGATGATGCCGAGGCGCTGGCCATCTGCCGCCATGCGGAAAGGCGTTTTCTCAAGGACCACCTCTGGCGATGGTATCCCTCCTTCGCCCAGCGCGTGGGCAAGCTGGATGACAGCGGCTTCTATGGTCGCCTGGTCGCACTCCTGCACCGGTTTCTGCGGGCCGAATGCGTCAGGCTGGATGTCCCGGTCAATCCTCCCTTACTGTCACTGCGCCCCGGCGATCCGGTGAAGGACTCGGAGATCAGTTGCGGCATCGAAACCGATTGCCCGGGTGCTGCCGACAACCCTGTTGTTCCGCTGCGGATTGATGAATCGCTCAGACCCTCTGGAGTGAATGACCCGCATGCGCATTGAATACGCGCCGGAACTGCTGGAGCGAACCGTACGCGCGGCCGCACACGGAGATGCGCGGCTCGATCGCGAGCTCCACACCCACCTCGATCCGGTCTACGAGATCGACGATGAGGAGCGCCGCGAGTCTGAATTCAGACAGGTCTTTGCCCGGATCTTCGGTCGACTGAACCTCGACCGAGAACTGCGGGAACTCATCGTCGAGCAGCCTCTCATCAGCCGGTACATTGAACACTGCGTGATCAGACCGGCCTCGCGCTCACAGGACGAGGGTGCGGAGCTTTTTCTACGCCGCGAGGAGGGCGGGCGGGAACCCGCGCG
>CAYVVX010000434.1:4343-5157 GCA_964455315.1 uncultured Planctomycetales bacterium
TCGATCTACCCGGAATCGCTCATGTCGTTCGATCAGTTCGCCGGCAGGATGCGCCGCGAGCTGATCAGGATCGCGGATCTCCTGGATCCCGCGTTCAAGCATACTCCATCAGAACCCACCGCCGAGCGGCCCCAACACAACCTGATCTGTGACCGCTACCGTGTGCTGTGGGATCTTACCATCGAAAGCCGCCTCGCCGGCCCCGGCCGGCTGCCATCAGTGCTCATCGAGCGCTTCGCATGCGCGCTGGCCAAGCTGTGTGGCGGAATCATCGATGATTCCAGCGCCGAGCTGGTCAGGCACCTCGCCTCGATCGAACGCCCGACCCACCCGTCGCTGCTCAAGTGGGCACAAGACCCGGCCACGCTCCCTCATGGCCTGCCACGGGACTCAAACCACTCTGCGCAATGAACGTCAGGCTGCTCTGTGAACCCGCGACGGGTATCGCGTGAGCGGCCGGGCTTCGATCGGCGCACACTGCTGAATCTGCTCAACGCGCTGCTGCAGGAACTTGGTAAGGTCCTGCTTCTGGAGCGCCTTGAGCAGCTCCACCGTGCGGTCCAGCTCAAGCATGCGTTTCTTCTCCGTCAGCAGGCGGGTGCCGGCCAGGAGCCCAACATCCGTAATGGGCGCGTACCCTCCTGTACTCCCAAGGGCTCAAGACTTCGTTTCCAGAACATCATCGCCGCGAACCAGAACATTGCGCGAGCGATCCGCCGGTTCAGATTCGAGATATAGTCAATTCCTGTGGATCGGTCATGATCAGGCGGCGTCCTTCCTGAGTCCGTCGATGAACTGAACGCCTCGGATCACG
>CAYVVX010000435.1:0-5146 GCA_964455315.1 uncultured Planctomycetales bacterium
GGGCATGACTCAGCGTGTAGGCGAGTACCGGTTTGCCGCACAGGGGCAGGACGCACTTGTCCGGCAGACCCTTGCTCCCGGCCCGGGCGAGGATGATGGCGATGGTGTGCATGGGTAATTGATCGGCTCGGCGGCGAGTCGATCTTGAAGTGGACGGCCGGCGGCGTGCTGGAAAACGGCGTTTTCAGGTCCACAACCGCACTTCCTGCGCGGCGGAACCCTTCACAGGGCACTCAGCGGATGCTCCCGGTTCTTGAGCGGGAGATCGACGGGAGCTTTCTGTCGGTGGGATTCGTAGACGGCCAGGATCATCTCCAGCGCCGCACGGGCCTCGTAGACGTTGCTGTTGGGCAGCGTATCCGTCTCGATCGCCCGCAGCAGATCCTTGCAGGTGCGGACGTTGGCGGCATGGTGAGTCGTCTCGATGAGCGGTTCAGGCTTGCCCAGCCCCTGGCTGCTGATCTCGATCCAGTGGGCCTTGCTGCGCCCCGGTGCCCAGGCCGGATCCTTGATGAAATGAGCCTCGGGCAAACCGCCGTGGGTCATTGCGATGATGCCCCTGGTGCCATACAGGCACAACCCGAACCGGTCGGATGCGCCGTCCCGGGCCCGGTGGGTGCCGAACGTGCCGAACGTCGGGCTCTCGAAGCCGTAGGTGGCGAAGATCTCGTCGCCGGCCAGCGGGCCGATGCCCTCGTTGCCCTCGCGGACGTGCTCCCGCGTAACCGGCTTGCCCTTCTCGCGGACGGTCGCGAAGCACCACGTTGCCGGGCCGCGGAGGTAGCGCATCAGGTCCAGCACGTGCGTGCCCAGGACCATCAGATCCTCACCGCCGCCGCGATGATCCTCCTTGCCGCGGCCGCGCATCTCGAGGATATCCCCCAGCCGCCCTTCCGCGATGAGCTCCCTGATCCGGTCGGTCCGCGGGCTGTACCGCGTCTGGTGGTTCATGACCAGCTTGACGTGCTTGCGCTCGCAGGCCTCGACCATCGCGTCGGCCTCGGCCAGCGTCCGCGCCATCGGCTTTTCGAGGTAAACATGGCAACCGTGCTCGATCGCCGCCAGCACCATCTCCAGGTGACAGTCCAGCCAGCGCGGCGCGACCGTGACGATGTCCGGGCGCTCCTTCTCGATCATCTCGCGGTAATCGGCGTAGGCCTTCGGGGCTTTGACCCGTGCGGCGGCCTCGCCGCGCCCCTGCGCGTCCTCGTCCGCCACCGCGACGACCGTCGTGTTCTCGACGTCCAGCCAGGCCACGTCCAGACCGTGCCCGTAGTCGCCCTTGCCGGTGCGGCCGATCACCCCGACACGATAGGTCGCGGGCCGGGTGCTCACTGCTTCTCCTGCCGCCCCAGGTCCGCGCGCATCCGCTCGACGGCTTTCTCGATGGCGATCCTGCGCAGCTCCTGAACCTCGGGGGGCAGATCCTCGTCGCGCAGGAAGAAGCCGTAGGAGGCTCCGTTTTCCAGCGGATAGGTCACCTGCCCGACGAACGAATTGGACCGCAGGGCCCGCACCGTCGCCTCGGCCGTTTCCTGCGCCGCCGGCGCCCCGCCCAGACCGCTGAAGCTGATCCGCACGCCGTCCGGCTCGATGAAGTAGTTCAGCCCGGTCTGTCCAGCGATGACCTCCAGGGCCTGCCGCGCTGAGTAATTCATGATCTTGAGGGTGAAGTTCTCGGTGAGCTGCGGCGGCAGCGCGGCCAGCGCGCCGGGATCGATCTTCAGCAGGATGTCCACCCGCTCAGCCAGGTCCACCAGGGCCTCGTTGAGGCTGGTCACCTGCGTCGGGCGGAGGAAAATCCGCTGCTCGAGCTGCCGCTCGATCTGCCGCGCCTTGGGCAGGATGACGATCTCGTCTCCGGTGGGATACCAGCTCCAGCCGTACTGCTCGCAGGCCGCGTCGAGGACGTCCCCCGCGATGCCCGCGCCGACGGCGCCGGCCAGCTTCTTGAGTGTCTTGAGGTTGGCCTGGTAATCGCCGCCGGGCACGTACCGGAACTGGATGCTCAGGGCGTCGGCCAGTTCATCGCTCCACGGCTGGCTGTAGAGCTTCTCCAGCGTGCCGAGTTCCTTCCAGGTGGCCCGGTCGCAGAGCCGCCGCAGCGCCATCCGCGGCTGGACCACCACCTTGCCGTCCTCCGCGGTGAAGGTGAGCCCCAGCGGGGTCAGCAGGGCGGTCAGCACCTCGCGAAGCGGGCGACCTTCGATCTTCGCGGTCAGCGTGGTCTTGGAACCGTAGGGCAGCACGCCGATGGTCCGCGGCGCGGTCTCGATGGGCACGCCGGTGTTGTCGGAAAGCTGCTGCAGCGCATCGCCGATGACCGCCTCCTTGAGATCCAGGTCGGTGGGTTGATCCATCGCCTGGGCGACAAGCTCGGCGACCGCGCTGCGGGCCTGACGCTCAAGCTGATCGGGGGAAGCGGCATCGTCCGGCGCGGCTGATGCCGCCTGGGCGCGTGCCTGAGGAACGGGCAGGATCAGCCCGCACAAAACGAGAAAGCCCGCCAGGCTCGCCGGGCGGGAGGGCAGCGTCGATGACATGTCAACTCCTTGCCGCGATTCTCCTCGTGCGGCGACCAACGCAGTTTGCGAACGCTAGAGCGGTGCATCTCTACCGGGGAGCACGATCTGATTCGGACCCCGCGGAGTCGCCGCCACGTACGAGGTGCGATCCTCGCGATCCTTGTCCAGCCGGAGGTAGTCGGCCGCCAGTTCGTTGTTGTCGCGGACGAAACTGACCTTCAGCGGCCCGGACGCCCCGGCCGAGGCATACACCGGACGATGCACCTGGACCACGATCGGAGCGGCCTGCCCGCCGTCGCCCACCCCGCCGTCATGGGACGCGATCGAAGGCGGATGGGACACGCCGGCGTTGCCGTCCGGTCGCAGGGTGAACACCAGTGCAATCGCCGCCGCGGCCGCGAGCGCCCGCGCCACCGGCAGCCAGCGCGGGAAGCGGATGATCCGCTGCTCGGTCCGCTCCGCGCGCACGCGATCCATCACCCCGGCGCGAAAGCGGCCCCAGTCGATCTCCGGCTGATCGCCCCGCCGCGCGGACAACAGCGTGTCCAGCCGGCGCATCTGCTCGGATGCCGACCGCAGCCCCGGCTCGCGCTCGAGACGCCGCTCGAGGGCTTCGGCCTCGGCCGCGGACAGGTCCCCGTCGAGCCAACGGCTCAGCAGGAATTCATCATGCTCGTTGATTCGTAAACTCATTGGTCCTGCCTGCTAACCATCCAGCTTATCACCAAGGATCTCGCGAAGCTTCTTCCTGGCCTGAAAAACATTCCACTTGACGTTCTCCACCGTGCAGCCCAGGTGCTCTGCGATGTCCTTCTGTGCCCAACCCTCCACCGTAAACAGCACCAGCGACTGCCTCTGTTTTTCCGGAAGCGTCGCCAGGGCGTCGTCCAGCGCCGACTGCATCTCGCGGCCTTCCGCCTCGCGATCCGGCCCCGCCGAAGTCACCACCGGCTCGCCATCCCGGCCGCTCAACCCGTCGGTGCCCCGGGCTTCGTCGAGCGGAACCATCTTGCCGCTCTTGCGCGACCGCCGGGCGTTCAACGACAGGTTGCTGACGATCCGCAGCAGCCACGGGCCAAATCGCTTCGGATCCTCCAGCTTGCTCAGCGACCGGTACGCCCGCAGGAACGCCTCCTGGCTGACCTCGGCCGCCTCGTGGCTGTTGCCCAGGAACCGGTAGGCGGTCGCCACGGTACGCCGCTCGTACGTCTGAACCAGCCGCCCAAAGGCATCGGGATCACCGGCCAGACAGGCGGCGACCCAACCGGCGTCACGCTCATAGGCGTCGTCCGAGAACAGCGGCTGGCCGGACGTCGTCATAGGAAGAGACACATCCCGGGTCTTGCAGGTTTGCGGCGGGGTTGTCAACGCGGGCGGTGAAGCTTAGGGTGCTGCCCGGCGGCTGTCAATCCGGATCCCGACGCGGGGTCGCCACGCCGCCCAGGGAGCCACAGGCCCGTGAAACCCAGCGTAAGCTATTATATATGCATTACTTACAAACGGCTAACGATGTCCGCAGTCACTTGAAGCCGCTCCGGGACGCCGGGCTCACCATCGGCCTGGTCCCGACCATGGGCGCCCTGCACGAGGGACACCGCTCGCTGATCCGAGCCGCCCGGGAGGTGTCTGACCGGGTGGTCGTCTCGCTTTTCGTCAACCCGACCCAGTTCGGACCGGGGGAGGATTTCGAGCGCTACCCCCGCCCCCTGGAGGCCGACCTGCAGGCCTGCCGCGAGGAGGGCGTGGACCTGGTCTGGACCCCCTCCGTGGAGGACATCTATCCCTCCGAAGAAGCCACCCGGGTGACGGTTCACCGGCTGACCGACGGCCTCTGCGGCCCCCATCGCCCCGGGCATTTCGAGGGCGTCGCCACCGTCGTCGCCAAGCTCTTCAACGTGGTCCTGCCCGACGTGGCGGTCTTCGGGCAGAAGGACGCTCAGCAGGCGGCGGTCATCCGCCGCATGGTCCGCGACCTGCTCCTGCCGATTGAGATCCGCGTCTGTCCCATCGTGCGCGAGCCCGACGGGCTGGCCCTTTCCAGCCGTAACGTGTACCTGAGCCCCGCCCAGCGCGAGCAGGCCCGCTCCCTGTCGGCCGCGTTGTTCGCCGCCCGTGAGGCCGTCGCCGCCGGACAGCGCGACGCCGATTCGCTGCGGGTCATGATCCGCGACCGCATCGCCGGCGCCGGGCCCTGTACCATCGACTATGTCGACGTGGTCGACGCCGAACGCCTGGAACCCCTGACCACCCTGCGCGGAAGGTGTCTCATCGCCGTGGCGGTGCGCATCGGCGGAACCCGGTTGATCGACAACGTGCTGGTGGACGAAGCCACAGGCCGCGACTAGGATGACTTCGCACGGAACGGGAGCTCAGCCCGGTCCGTGGCCGATTCCGAACTCAGGAGCATCGTTCCGACACCCCATGTGGCCGACCGTTTTCCATCTGCCGTTCATCGATTACCCCATCCGTGGTTACGGGCTGATGCTCATGATCGGTTTCCTGGGGGGAACCTGGTGGGCGGCAAGGCGGGCGGCGCGGGTCAAGGCCGACCCGGACATGATGGTCAACCTGGGCTTCGTGGCCCTCATCACCAGCGTCATCGGCGCCCGCATCTTCTACGT
>CAYVVX010000436.1:0-5140 GCA_964455315.1 uncultured Planctomycetales bacterium
CACACCGAGGGCTCCCTCGGCCTCTACGTGATCAACCCGGAGGACTCGAAACTCATCTGGCGGGGTATCGTGACCACGGCGCTGGACCCGGCCGCGTCACCCGAGGAGCGGGTCAAGACCCTGGATATCGCGGTTCAGAAAATGCTGGACGAACTGCCCTCTCCCAAGGGCGGCAAATAGCTGCCCGCGGCGGGGGGCGTTGCCGGTCCCGCGCTGCCGCCGCCCTGTGGTCAGAGCCCCGGCGATTTCGCCGCCGGCTCCGGGACCACGGGGGCTTCCTCGGAGGTGAACACCACCTGCTGGATAGCGTCCTGCTGTGTCACCACGCCCTCCAGCCAGGGACGCAGTTTCAGCTCCGTCCGCTCGATGGCCGCGGCCAGTTCATCCGGCCGGCAGAGATGCTGGCGGTAGGATCTGAACACCTCCCGTGCGGCCGCCCAGTCCCTCACCTTCAGGCAGTGCTCGCTGTAGCTGGTCGCCGATCTCGAATCGATGATCACGGCCAGCATCTGGTTCTCGCCGTAGGCCTTGTCATCCACCGCCTTGTCGCCGATGCCGATCAGCACGTTGGGCACCTGCTTGCGCAGGCGGGCGAGCATTTCCTGCTTGTAGCGGGTCTGCTGGAAACACGCCTCGAAGCGCAGAGCGTGCAGCACGGGCCCGGCCGGAAAACCGTGCACCTCGAGCCACTTCACGGTCTTCTGATAGAGGAACCGCGGGCGGGCGCTGATGTAGACAATGTTGTAATCCCGCGAAAGCTCGGTCAGAACATCCGCGGCTCCCGCCAGCGGGGCGGAGTTGTTGTCGAAATCGGCGATGAACAGGTCGCTGTAGTTGGTGTGCGAAATCGTCTCGTCGATGTCCACCGCCAGCGTGGTCTTGCCGGCGTCCCAGCGGTAGATCGGCCCCCGGGTCTGGATCAGCTTGCCGTCGACCACCGCCCGGGCCTCGAACTCATCCGCGGTGACGCCGGCCAGGTCGCACTTGAGCACCGCCCGCCCGTCCGGCCCGCTGATGACCTTGCCCATGCGGTCGCCGTTGACATAGAAGGTGACCGCCACGTTTCCGAACGCCGGCCGGAAAGCCAGCGTCGCGTTGTCTTCAACGGTCGCCGCCAGCATGGTCCGCTGACCGGGCACCTGGACGGCGTCGTCCGGATTCAGCGCCAGCTTCGACGTGCAGCCCGGCGGGGCCAACGCCGTGATCATTACCAGCATCATTTGTCGGGAACCATATACCATAAACCACCTGTCCCTCGAACTTCACAGTGAGGGTGTTGCACGATTGCGCCGGCCGGGGACATCCGTGTCGATCAAAGCGCCCCGCCCGCGAAGCGTGCCCGGGAACCGACGGAGTAACTGGGGCGGCGGAGTGGTGAGCGTCCTGCTCTAAAGATTCGTAGGCTTGGCAGCCGATAATATCAAGTTACGTCTGTTCTAAACTTTTTGCAAGCTTCGCGCACCCGGTGCGCCCCCGTACCGTCGCATCTGCGCTCGCGGTCTCCCGTCACCCTGCATCGGCAGCCCGGGAACGGGCTTGAGCTTCGATATATGTGTGCCGAAAGAACTCGCGGTCCGATAAGAGCGCAACGCTTCGGTCAGGTGGCGGCGTACGGCTTGAGCATATTCTCCAGATCCTGAGGGGTGATCGTCTCGCCGGCGTTGAGCCGGCCGATCACCGAGTCGATGACCTGCTTGCCATCCTTGTTGTGCTTGTCCTGCAGGAACCCGTCGTAGAAGTGTTCGCCAGCCAGGGCGGCGTTGATCTCCGCCTCCTTGTTGCGCTCTTCGAGCTCGGTGAAGTACACCACCCGATAGCGGCGGCTGTACCCCTCCTCGCGGTAAACCTCGAACATGACCTTGTCGGATTCAAACGCCATCGCCGTGCCCTCTCCATCGGTTCACATGCTGCAAGAGGGCATTAGACCGCAAACACGACCACCGCGCCAAGCCGCAGCCTCAGGCCAGCGCCATTTCCTCGTCGGCCTCGACCGCGGGAAGCCCGCAACCGGAATCGGCCGCGGCCGCCGCGCCGGAACGCAGCTCGCGCTCCAGCTCGGCCAGCCGGGTTTCGATCTCGGCCCGCTTGCGGTTGTCGTTGACCAGCTTTTCGCGATAGCGCTTCAGGAAGTACGCGATGGTCTCGATGCGGATCTTGATCGAGCCGGCCGGCTTGTTCTCGTCGATGTCCTTGAAGCAGAAGTAGGGCGTGCCGGACTGCTCGATGATGGCCTCGATGTTGGAGTAGATGGGCGCGTCGTGTCCGCACTTGAAGCTGGACAGCTCCAGGGCCACCAGGTTCGGATGCCGGGCGGTGTACTTGGCCGCCCAGATCTTGCGGCTGGTGTTCTCCGAGTAGCTGTTCTTCCAGGTGTCCTCGATGGACAGCGGCGAGGCGAAGTCGCCGTTGCGGACCTCGTCACCGAACAGCCGGTCGAGGATGTCCTCGTCGATGGGCAGCATGTCCTGGAACAGGATCGGGTAGCCGAGCTTCTGCAGCTCCTCGCAGATCTCGTGGTTCACGCCGGGATCGTTGTGGTACGGGCGGGCCAGCACCACCACGCCGATGCGGTCGTCGCGCTCCAGCCCGTCGATGATCTCGCGCGACTGCCGGCGCAGCTTCGCGTCGTACGCGGTCAGGGCCTTGAGCCCCTCGGCCGTGGCCCGCTCGGCTTCGCCTTCCGACAACCCCAGTTCGTCCTTCCAGTCGTCGAACATCTGGCGGGCGCAGAGGCCCGGCTTGTCCATGTTCAGGAAGGTCTTCTTGAACACGATGCCGTTGGCGGCGAAGAGATCACCTTCCTTGATGAACGCGGCGTGGGTCGCCTCCGGCGTGGCCACCACCGTGGGGCAGGCCCGGGTGTCCTGCACGTTCTCCAGGAAGGTCGGGAACGAGTCGCACATGGGGAAGAAGATGTGCGTCAGCGGCGTCTTCTTGTGCTGAATATACAGCAGGTCGTGGACGTGGGGGATGCCCAGCTTGCTGGGGAAGCACGGGTCGATCGAACCCCGCTTGGCGCCGCGCTTGTACAGCTCCTCGCTGGTGTACTCCGACCAGATCAGGTTGGCATGGGGCACGCCCAGCGACTGGAAGAAACCGACGAAAAACGGCGCCTGGCTGTAGATGTTCAGCACCCGCGGGATCCCGATGCGGATCGAAGCCCGCTTCTCCATCAGCTCGCGCCGGCGGCGGGTTTCCTCGCGGCGCTTCGGCAGCATCAGCGGCTTCACCTCCGGCAGCGCATCGGCCACGTTGTCCACCGCGCAGGCCTTGAACGCATCGTGGGCCGCGACGTGCAGCGTGTTCGGGTTGGCCTTCTTGACCGCGTCCAGCCCGTTCTTGATGTCGCGCATGTCGTTGACGTCTTCGACCGTGCCCTTTTCGCAGGTGGCGATGATCAGCCGCTGCTCGCCGGCCGCCAGCGGAACCTTGCTCTTGGATTTCGTCGAGGCCTTCTTCGCCGTCGCGCGGGCAGCCTCGGTGGGATCGGGTAGCGCATCCTCGGAATCGACGGCACCATCCTCAGCCACGACTACGGCGGGCTCCTCGCTGGGCCCGTGCTTCATGCGCGTGGGGTGCCCGGCCTCGGGGCCGCTCTTGAACATGTGCGTGCTCAGGTCGACCAGCGACCCGGCCGGCTTTGTGTCGCTGCCTTTCTTCACGTCGATGAAGGTGCGCAGGCACTTGTTCTTGCAGAAGTAGCAGCGCGTGCTCTCGTCGCGGGTGGTCTTGTACTGGATCTGCTGGACGCGCTCGAGCCCGATGAACTGCGTGCGCATGTCGCACTCGTGGAACAGCCGGTGTGCTTCGATGGCGCAGCCGATCGCGCCGGACTCGCCGCAGTGCTGATGCACGATCACCTCCGGGGTGATACCGGTACCCACGAACCGCGACTCGATGAAGTCCACCTGCGACTTCACCGCCGCCAGGTTGTGCTGCGTCCCGCCCTGCAGCACGAACTTCGTGCCCATCTTGGCCAGGTTCGGAATCTGGGCCACGTACAGCCAGATGTTCTTGGGCAGCACCGCCGCCAGGCCGGCCATGATCTCGGTCGGCGTCCAGCCCTGCCGCTGGAAGTCGACGATGTCCGACTGCATGAACACCGCGCAGCCGTAGCCGAACTCCGGCATGGCCTGGGCGCTGAAAGCCAGGTCGGCATATTCCTCGACCTTGAAGCCGAAGCCGGTGGCGGTGGACTGCAGGAAATAGCCGTTGCCGGCCGAGCACTGCGTGTTGAGCTTGAAGTCCTTGACCCGCCCGTCGCGCAGGGCGATCAGCTTGATGTCCTGCCCGCCGACGTCGACGATCACATCCGTCCCGGGGTAGAAGTGCAGCCCGCTCTCGGTATGGGCCACCGTCTCGACCAGGGCCACGTCCGCACCGATCACATCCTTGAGAATGTCCTTGGCGTAGCCCGTGGTGCCCACGCCCAGGATCTTCAGCGTACAGCCCTGGCTGACCACCTGCTCTTCGAGCTGGCTGAAGATGTCCAGGGTGTCCTCGATGGGATTGCCCTTGGAGAGCTGGTAGGCCTTGGCGATCACGTTTTTCTTGTGGTCCAGCAGAACGCCCTTGGTGCTGGTCGAACCGCCGTCGATGCCGCAGAACGCCTCCACCACCGTGCCCGGGGAAAACGTCGTCGGCGCCCACGGCTGCTTGCGGAACCGCTCCTTGAACCTGGCCAGTTCCTCATCATTCTTGACCAGTCCTGACGAGCCGGCCGACTTCTTCTCCTCGATCCGCCCGACCTCCAGGTACCACTTGAGATGATCGAGGCCCAGGAACACGCCCTGGTCGGGGTTGTCCTCCAGTTCGACCTTGGCGAACTCGACCGCGCCCAGCGCGGCGAAGTACTGGGCATTGTCCGGGACGATGATCAGATCCTCCGGCGGAACGCCCTCGGGCAGCTCGACCTTGCGCTCCTTCCAGACCGCCGGGATGTTGTGCTTCCAGCAGTCGCGCATGCCCTTGATGTAGCAGTTGGGCCCGCCCAGCAGCAGCACCTTGGGCTTGAGCGTGTGCCCGCGGGTGAGCACGGAGAGGTTCTGCTGAATGATCGACTCGAACAGTGACGCCATCAGTTCGTCCGGCGGGACGCCCTGCTTCTGCAGGCCGTTGATGTCCGTCTCGGCGAACACGC
>CAYVVX010000437.1:0-390 GCA_964455315.1 uncultured Planctomycetales bacterium
CCCCCCCCCCCCCGGGGGGGGGCCCGGGGGCGGGGGCCCTGGGGGGCGGGTGTGCGGGGCGGGGGGCGGGGTTTGGCGATGGTGAGGCTTTTTCTTGACGGAGGCATGGGCGGGCGGGTACTGGTGGTCACGGCGAGTGTGGGGATGTGATGGCGGGGGATCCGGGTGGGGGTTGGCACAGCGGCGGAAGGCTCCGGCGGGAACACTAATTGGTGACTCCTTCCACCCATTCTCTCCCTCATTTCTTCGAGGTTGGCTATGAACATCGCATTTACGCTGACCATGGACGACCTGATGGCGTTCAACCTTCATCATCAACGCCACTCGCCCACGGCGAAGCGGGCCTTCCGGAAGAACCTTCTACTGTTTCCCTTGATCTGGACCAGCCTC
>CAYVVX010000437.1:400-5125 GCA_964455315.1 uncultured Planctomycetales bacterium
TCTGCCTGGTTCTGTCCCGCCTGGCGACCACGCCGGAGCGATCCTGGCCGGTGGCGATTCTAGGCTTACTGCCGCTGTTCATGGGGGCGCCCCTCTACCTGGTCACGTTCCCACTGCTCCATCGACGCGCCATTCGCCGCCAGCTTCAGGGGTTCCTCGAGGAAGAGAATAACTCGTCCATGTTGGGTCCGCATCGTATTGAAACGACGCCTGAGGGCCTGGGTGAGACCAGCGACTCGGGGCATACCCAGCTCACGTGGGACGCCATCAAGCGAGTCGAGGTCGCGAAGGATCACGTATTCCTGTATCGCGGTGCGATGTCGGCTTTCGTTGTCCCAAAGCGAAGCTTTACGGATCAGACCCAGTTGGCCGCTTTCCTGGATGAAGTGAACCATTATCGTCAGCTCGGCGGGAAGGACGGTTCGCCCGGGAGGTGCTGAATCGGGTGGCCGGGATTCGTGCGCCCCGGCGGGCGGGGGAGCCAGGATCGGCGCAGGGCTTCAGAAGGTGAATCGGTGGGAACATCGAGAGCGAAGCAGGCGTCGGGATGGGTTACGGTGAGGCCGAAGCCGCGGGAGGAGCCCACCGCGCACTCGGACAAGCTGTGGGACGAGGAGTTCAAGCGGCAGCTCTGCCCCGGATGCAAGCGGCGCTATCGGCGGTTCTGTCATGAGCCGGTCCATTACATCCTGGAGGATGCGCCTAACAATGCTCCGCTGGTGATTGGCGTCGCAGTCGGGCTGCCCGCAAACCTCATGAGGCGGGATCTGCTGTGTATTCTCGAGCCCTACATGAAGGGGTTTCTGTTCGGCACGGTGATGGATCGAGCGGGGACGTTGTACGATCAGTTTGTCACCTGCACGGTGCCGTCGAGGCTGCCGATTCGAGGGGACGCCTCCTCCGTGCTGGATGTCTGTCCGGTCTGCGGCCAATTCAAGTACTATCCAATGCCGTTTGAGAAGGGGTATGCGCTGCATCGCGATCTGCCGGATCCATCGCGCCTGTACGAATCCCTTTGCGGGCTGGTGATGCGGGAAGAGATCGCCGAGGCGATTCCCGTTCATTTTCGGAAACGCTTCAAGATCGCGCCTCTGCCGGTACGGGATGAACCCATCGACGGGCTGGATGCTTTTCCGGAAGCCCCGCCGTGATCGGCTTGCGTTCGTCCGCCCTGACGGGCGGGGGGATGAGGAGGGGAGAGGCTTTCCAGGGGTTAGAACCCCTGGCAACGATCGTCAGCCCTACCGGGCGGGGGGAAAGGAGAGGCTGCTTCGGGGTTGGAACCACCGGCAGTGATTGCTGTCTGTCGGTGGCAGGGAGAAGAGGTGGGCACGGCCCACCCTACGGGTCTATGTCGGCCTGGGGAGGTAGTAGGTCACGCTTTCGCCCGGGTAGCTCTTGATCACGCGCGGCTCCGAGTGAATCAGACTCCACCACTGGCGGCTTTGATCGTCATAGGCGACCACGTCCTCGAAGTCGCCGTCGATCAGGTGGGCGACCATGCCGGGGAGGGGTGGAGATGCCGGAATGGGCATGAAGTGGCGTTGGACCTGATCCTTCACGTACCGCAGTTGCCATGCTTCGCAGCGTGCGCGCCACTGCTCGGGCGGCAGATCATCACTTCTGAGTTCGGGTGGGCAGATGAACTCGAAGTAGGGCCTGTCCAGGGGGATCAGGGTCTCCAACCGTGGGGCGTTGTTCCTGGGCCACCTGGAGCAGAACACGCGGTCCCTGAGGAGCAAGTTCGCGCCGTGGCGGTCGACGCCCAGGGCATCGGCGATTCGGGCGATGAGGGTGTCCTCGCAGGAGAACATGGCGTAGAAGAACAGCCACTCAGGCGTCGCGTAGTCGTCCTGCCCGTGGGCGCTATGCAGCGTGTGGTAGCGATCAAGGATGCGCTTGAGGTCGCCGGATACCTGCAAATCGAGGGGGCCGGGCAGCGCCTGGGATGCGGCATTCATGCTGACCGTAGGGGGCAGCGCGTCGTATGCGCGGAGGACGATCTCGAAGGACACACGCGGACCGTAGTAGAAGCGGCAAAAATCTGCTTTGGCTTCGCCTTCGAGTGCGGCCAGCAGCAGCTCGAGGCTGGTGATCGCGGGGACGCCGCGACGCTGCCGCCAGATGTCGGCGCGCCGCCACCAGTACACGACGGACCCCCGGCCGATGTCAAAGGTCGAGAAGAATGGATCGTCGCTGATCATGCCCATGATGGATCCCCAGGTGGCCGGTGCGGGCGAAGAGGACATGCAGCCGGTTCAGCCGTTTCCTCGCCGACGGTGGGTCTATTGTATCCAAAACCGCGGGTGACAAGCCAGCGGCGATGCAAAGGGTGAGAATATTGATGGGCGCGGGCCACCGTGCGGGGTTCATCGCGGGGGCCATCTCAGCAGCCATTGCAGGAGCGTCGGGCCCCCGAGCCCCCCGCGGGGATCATCTATATAGTTCCAATCGCCGCATACCTCACCCAGCCTGATGAGCGGCCGGTAGACGATCTTCGCCAGCCGATTGATGGTCAGATTCGAGTGCGATGCGTAGATGTAGACCGGCACGTGCCCAGAGGTCGCGGCGGGGGAATCGGCGGTGGTGCGGGTTCCCTGTGGCACCTGGATGACCACCGAGAAGCTGCCGACATAGGCGAAAAGCAAAGCGGCAACGGCGATGAGCAGCCGCCTCTTCCAAGTCGTCCTTGGCGGGGGAGCGATCGATCGCGGTGCATCGGCGCTCATCACTCCTCCTTCAGGATGCCCCGGACGCGGAGCCAGTCTTCGCAGCGGGCGGGCCAGGTGGCGACGGGGTCGCCGGGTTTGCCGAGGCCGAAGCCGTGGGGGCCTTTGGCGTAGATGTGAAGCTCGGCGGGGACTTTGGCCTTGCGCAGGGCGAGGAAGAAGCTGACGCTGTTTTCGGCGGGGACGCCCCCGTCCTCGTCGGTGTGGACGAGGAAGGTCGGCGGGGTTCTGGGGGTCACCTGGCGCTCGTTGGAGAGGCTCTCGACGAGCCGGGGGTCGGGGGATTCGCCGAGGAGGTTTTTGCGCGAGCCCTGATGGGTGTACGGCTCGGTGAAGGAGATGACCGGGTAGATGAGGATCATGAAATCCGGGCGGCAGCCGGCGCGATCGACGGGGTCGGCGGCGTCCGGGTCGCCGTCGTCGAAGTGCGTGCCGGCCGTGGAAGCGAGGTGGCCGCCGGCGGAGAAGCCGAGGATGCCGACGCGGCGGGGGTCGATGTGCCATGTGTCGGCGCGGGTGCGGACGAGGCGGATGGCGCGCTGGGCGTCCTGCAGGGGGGCGGGATGGCGGTAGCCGGTGCCGCGATGGCGGTACTTGAGGATGAAGCCGGCGATGCCCCTGGCGTTGAGCCAGGCGGCGACCTGTTGGCCTTCGTGATCCATGGCCAGGCCGCCGTAGCCGCCGCCGGGACAGATGACCACGGCCGCTCCGGTGGCCTTGTCGTCGGGCGGGAGGCAGACGGTGAGGGTGGGCTTGTCGGCGTCCTCGGTGCCCCTGGCGCCGGGGGCGCCGTCGGGCCAGAGCAGCTCGACGGCGGGGGAATCGGCCGGAACGTCCAGACCGTTCACAGTGACGGCGAACAATGCCATCGCCCAGACAAAGCCGGTTCGCTCGAGCATCTCATACCTCCTGAGCTGGTTTTCGACGGGACGGCATGGTACCGCCGGCCGGCGCATGCTGTCACGCGGCCTTGCCGGGAGGGTGTGGCCGCAGGGGGAATGTCGGGCAGGGGCGGAAGATGAGCCGGACTACCGCGGGAGGCCGGTGGCACATGCCCGTGCCGATGCGTTGCGGGCGGACCGAGACGGGCGCGGTGCCTGGAACGGGTCGATCGCCGGCGGTTTCCGGCCGGGAAGTTCCCTTTATCATTTGCCTCGCCGCACGATCGAATCGTAGGCTCCCTCTTGCATACTTGCTTCCAGAAGGGGCCATCGACTTATCGGTCACGACACTTCTTGCTGGTTGAATCACGCGTAGTCCGGTGGGGAACCAGGGCTTGCAAGGAGTCTGCCGTGCGCCAGGACCGAAGGCCTTTCCACGTTACCGCGCTGATCACGGGTTTTTTGTTCGGGTTGCCGACGCTGCATGCGCAGACGGTGCTGACGGTCCGGGCCGACGGTCCGGGCGCGGGGGTCTGGGCGGGGGCGTTTGCCAACCTGCAGGACGCCCTCACGGCCGCGCGGGCGGATGCCACCGTGACGGAGATCTGGGTCGCGGCGGGGACGTACACGCCCGATGGCGGCACCGGCAACCGGGCGGCGGCGTTTCAGCTCATCAACGGCGTGGGGGTGTATGGCGGATTCGCCGGCAGCGAGGATTCGCTCGATCAGCGCGATCCGGCGGCTCATGTCACGACGCTGAGCGGGGATCTGCTGGCGGATGATCCGGCCGGCGGCAGCAATGCCGAGAACAGTTTTCATGTCGTGGTGGCCGTGGGCACGGATGCAACGGCGGTATTGGACGGTTTCACGATCACGGGCGGTAACGCGTTCGGCAGCGCGCTGTCGCAGCGGAACGGCGGCGGGCTTTATGTTCTGAATGGAAGCGCGACCGTCCGGGAGTGCGTTTTCGCGAACAACGCCACGAGCGGGACGGGAGGCTCCTATGGCGGCGGCGGCGCGTACGTGGAGAACAGCCACGCCGTCTTCAGCGACTGCCAATTCATCAACAACTTCTCCGGAGCGGGCGGCGGGCTGTTGAGCCTGAACAGCTCGCC
>CAYVVX010000438.1:0-5125 GCA_964455315.1 uncultured Planctomycetales bacterium
TATCGGCTGGCGGTGCGGGTCGAACAGGTGGTGCGGAAGAGCCGGCGGCTGGCGTTTCTGCGGCAGATCATCCTGGCGGAGTTCGTTCGCCCGAACGACGGGATGCCGGCTCCGGTGCGCGAGATGAGCTGCGCCGGGGCGATGTAAGGCGGGTCCGATCCGCCCACGGGGGAGGTTTCTCATGTCCGCGACGAATGCGACAACTTCGATGCAGCAGAAGTCGGCCATCGCGGTGGCGCTGGTGCTGCTGATCGGCGGCGGGGCGGCGTACCGGATGGCCACGGCGTTCTACACCGAGTCCAACGACAGCGCTCCGCTGCCGCCGGGCACCCTGGAAGCCATGCCGCTGCAACTGGGTGAGTGGCAGGGTCAGGACGTCGCGGTGAATGAGTGGGTGATCAAGGCGACCGACACCGACGGGCATATCAACCGCGGCTACCTGAACACGAGGACCGAGGATCGGGTCGGGTTTTTCGTCGGCTACGGCATTCGGTTCCGCGATCTGATGCCGCATCGGCCGGAAGTCTGCTACGTCGGCGCCGGCTGGACGCTGGAGGAGACGCTGCAGCGCGACCTGCCCGCACCGGACGGCACTGTGCTGCCCTGCCAGGTTCAACGGTTCACGCGCGGCTTCGCCGGGACCGAGCGGATCGTGGTGCTCAACTATTATCTGCTCGACGGCGAGTATGGCCGGGATGTGCGGCTGCTCCGCAACCACTCGCGATCATGGAACGAGGAGCGGCGCTACGTGGCCCAGGTGCAGATCACGTCATCGGAGACGGCCCGCGGCACCGGCAAGGCGGCGGTCGAGGATTTCGGGGCCATGTCGGCGCCGGTGATCCGGGATCTGCTCAACCGGGCGGTGTTCGGAGATGACGCACCGGGCGGAGCCGCGTCACGTCCGGCGGGTCAAGGGGTGCAACCATGAATGCGGTAACGAGCATCAGTTCCGGCGAATCCGGGGGGGCTGTGTCCACCCGGTCCCGGCCGTCTCCCCTGGTGCCGCTGGTCCTGCTGGCGGTGCTGTGCTGGGCGTTCTGGCCGGTGCTGTTCCAGTTGGGCAAGGACTGGTACCAGGATCCGGAGTACTCGATCGGCATGCTGGTGGTTCCGGCGGCGGGGTACATGCTGTTTCACGATCGGGAGCGGCTTCGGCGGGTGGTGATCCGGCCGGGCTGGGCGGGGCTGGCGCTGATGGGTTTCGGGCTGGGGGTGATCGCCTGGGGGCTGGCCGACCTGCGCGAATCGGTGGAGCGCTACGGAGTGCTGTTCACGCTGGGCGGGGCGGTGCTGCTGGTCGGGGGCTTCGCGTTTTTCCGGTGGGTGTTCTGGATCTGGGCATTCCTGTTCATGATGGTGCCGCTGCCGCTGACGGTGCACAACGCGATCAGCGCCCCGCTGCAGGGGCTGGCCGCCGACGGGGCGGTGGTGGTGCTGGAGCTGATGGGGGTGGTCGTGACCCAGCAGAACCACGTGCTGGTGCTCAACCACCAGACCCCGGTGGCGGTGGCCGAGGCGTGCAGCGGTCTGCGCATGCTGACCGCGTTCGTGGTGGTGTCGGCGGTGCTGGCGTACGTGGTTCCGCGGCCGCGGTGGCAGAAGGTGGTGCTGCTGTTGTCCAGCGTGCCGGTGGCAGTGCTGTCCAACGTGATCCGGCTGGTGGTGACCTCGCTGTTGTTCATGGTCTCGACCAGCAGCATGGTCATGACCTTCAGCCACGATTTCGCGGGGCTGGCGATGATGCCGCTGGCGCTGGCGATGCTGAGCGGCGAACTGTGGATCATGTCCCGCATGGTGGAGGTGGACGAAGATGAACGCGTCCCGTCCCACGTGTGAGATCTGCGGCTCTCCGGCCATCGTGCACATCACCCACGAGGATCACCAGGGGGTGCTGGTGCGGCACCTGTGCCTGGCCTGCGCCGACGGCGAGCAGCAGGCCCTGCACACCTGGAACCGGGGGGTGGACCGGGCGGCCGTGCTGGCGGTGCTGGGGCTGTCCATCCTGGTGATCTCGGTGTTTGCCGACCACCTGGGGTTCGGACGTTCGCCGGGGTTCGCCTGGAAGCAGGAAGCCGGCGTGCTGCTGGCGGCGCTGCTGCTGCTGACCGGGGCGCTGATCCGGGTGCCGACGCTGTCGGTGTGCGGATTGCTGGCCGGGGGGGTGACGGTGCTGGCGGACCGGATCGGCTTCGGCGATTCGGCCGGGTTTGGCTGGCAGCAGGTCGCGGGGACCGCTGTGGGCGGGCTGCTGCTGCTGTGGGGCTATGCGCTGTACCACGGGCGGAGGTAGGGGTCGTGCGCGGGCTGTTGACTTCCCCGACGGGCTCGGTCAGGCTGAATGCCCGTTCGGTCCCGAATCCAATCAGAGTGGAGACGAAGCACGCGTCCTTCCCGGTGAGCCGGGTCACGTCCGACAGAAGGCGCGGACATGGTCAGGAGTCGGTGACCGGTACGTGGACGGTTTCCGGTGTCCGGCGGGTATCCGAATGATTTTCTCCTGGTTCAACAAACACCAGATGCAGGGGGTATTGGATCCATGAACAGCTTTCGACGGCATGGGCGCATCAGGACGCGCTTCGTGGTCATACTTGGCCTGAGCGTCGTGGTCATCGGCGCGGGTCTCTTCGCGGCCTACAGGTATCGCAGCAGTTCCATGGCCGCCAACTCCAGGAAAGAAGCGCTGGCGGCGCTGGAAGCGGGCCGGTGGGAGGACGCGGTCAAGCACCTCAACGACTACCTGAACCGCCGGCCGGAGGATACGGAACTGCTGATGAGGTACGCGGACGCCAACCTGCGGCTGACTCCGCCGGGGAACGCCGCCGCGGCCAAGGCGCTGCGGCTGCGGCTGCGGTTGTACACCGATGCCGAGCTGTCCCAGCCGAAGGTCAAGGATGAGCACGGCGAGTTGTGCGAGCTCCTCTGCCGGCTGTACTACCAGGGCAAGCAGTACAGCGACGCGCTGTACATCGCCGAGCAGCGCCTCAAGCTGGACAACGCCGAGTCCCGCCTGATCTCCAACGACCCCCGGCGGCTCGGCGGGCACGACATCAACGCGGCGATCTGGAAGGCCCGGGCCCTGATTCAGCTCAACAAGGAAGAGCAGGCGGAGAAGCTGGTGGAGGCATTGACCGTCACGGAGAGTGACGGGAAAGACGTCACGAGTTATCCCGCGGAGGTTCGAGCCTGGGCGCTCCGAGCCGACCTGAGAATGAGGGATCAGGCCAACCCGGACAGGGACGGGGCCGGCAAGATCCTGGATGCCTGCATCGAAGCGAATCCGGAGAGCCCGGCCGCTTACGCGTTGCGGGCCCAGTTCAACCTCAACCGGATGGGCACCGGCATGACACCCGACCAGGAGATGGCCCTCAGGGCCAGCATCCGGGAGGATGCCCACAAGGCGGATGATCTCAATCCGAAGGATGCCAACGTGCTGCTGATGCTGGGGAACCTCTACCTGAGGTTGAGGGGCACGGCGGCGGAGAAGGCCGACGACTACGCCCGGGCCAGGGCGACACTGGACCGGCTGCACAAGCTGGAAGCGCCGGAGAACATGTACGATCTCGACCCCCGGGATCTGCTGCTGGCGGAGTACCAGTTCCGGGCCGGGCTGATGGCCAAGGACGGCTCGGCGGAGGAACGGATCAAGCTGGCCGAGGAAGGGCTGGAGAAGCTGCCCAACCCGTACCGGATGCAGTTCGTGGTCCAGGCGGTGGACCTGTGCCTGATGGCCGGGGACCAGGCCAAGGCCGAGGCCGTCTGGAGCGAGCATGGTCCGGACCTCAAGAAGCTGGCCCAGGATTCGGCCGACCTGCGCGACCAGGTGGACCTGGTGGAAGGGGTGTTGCTCCGAGCCGATGGGACCCCCTATGAAGCGGCGGCGAAGCTCGAGGGTCTGGTGGCGCGGAACGACGCGCTGCCCCAGGCCTGGCGGCAACTGGCCCGGGCCTACATCGATACCCGGCAGAACGCCCGGGCCATCCGGGCCCTGGAACGCTATCTCGGACTGGGGGTGGACGACGAGGACGCCCGCGCAGAGATTGCCCGGCTGAGCTACCAGCGGAACGAGTTCGCCCGGGCCTACGCGATGGCTCGGCAGATCGAGAACAGCGCTCCCGACAACCTGGAGAACAAGCTGGTTCGGATGGAGGCGGAACTTCGCGGCGGCAACGGCCCGCTGGGACCGGATGCCCAGGCCCGGCTGGCCGGCGAGCTGACCGCGCTGCGCGAGGCGTACCCGGACCGCGTGGAGCCGCGCCTGCTGCTGGCGAGGCTGGAGGCCAGCCGGGCGCTGAGCGCCGGGGACGATCCGGCGGTGGTCCGCCAGGCCCAGCAGAAGGCCATCACGGAACTGGAGGCGGCAATGCAGTCCACGAACCCCGAGGACGTGCGCCGGGCCACGCTGATCCTGGCCGACTTCCACGCCCAGCTCAAGGAACTGGACAAGGCCATCGAGCTGTGCCGGCAGGCGGTCGAACAGTCGCCGGAGTCGGCGGAGCCGGTGGTGGCGCTGGCCAACCTGCTGGCGGCCGACGGGCGTTCGGCGGAGGGGATCAAGCTCCTGGCAGAAGATGCCATGCAGAAGTTCACCGGGGAGGAGAAGTCGCGCGTCGTGAGGGGGCTGTCTGCGCTGCACTTCTCCCAGGGCCAGCGGAAGGATGCGATTGGATTACTAAAACAGGAAGCCGAGGATAATCCCGACGATGTCCAGGTCCGGCTGGCCCTGCTGGAGCAGCCCGAGGTGCGCGGCATACCCTTGAAGCAGCAGGACGGCAGGACGGTGACGGATCTCGGCGGGGCCGAGATTGAGAAGTGGGGTGTTGCCGACGTAGACGAGGCCGAGAGGCTGATCGGCCAGATCAAGACCATCGAGACGGCCGGCGGTATCCGCTGGGCGATCGAGCAGGCCAAGCTGTGGAACGAGCGGGTCGAGCTGCTGGAGCGGCTGCGGCAGGTGAACTGGGCCGACCTGAGCGACGAGCGGAGGGCGGCACTCGAGAAGTCCGGCAAGATCGACGGTGAGGCTTCGTGGACGAAGCTCAAAGACGACAAACGCGACGCGCTGACCAACGAGGCAACCCGAAAGGCGGTGGAGGCCGAACTGGTGCGCTGCACGGCGGCGAATCCG
>CAYVVX010000439.1:0-4236 GCA_964455315.1 uncultured Planctomycetales bacterium
ATCGCCGCGGACGGCCCGACGCAGTTGAGCGAGGCCTCGGTGGCACTGGCGGGCGGCAAGCGCCCGGTAAAGTCGGGGTTCCAGATGGGCATCCACGGCGAAGCGTACGGATTCACGCTGCGCGGCGACGAGATGAACTTCAGCGGGGTGCAGTTGCCGCCGCCGCAGGAGGTGGCCGACGCCCGGGTGGTCTTTGAGGATCGCATCGACAAATTGCGCACGCTCATCGACGGGGTGGGGTCGCTGTATGTCGTGTTTCTCAAGCGCCGCTTCGCGAGCAAGTGGCCGGCCACGCTCCAGGCGCTGCGTCGGTGGGTCGCGGCGGGCGGGCGGGGTGGCGAACCTTCCCGTCCGGTGGAGCTTGGAGCCGCATCGTAGCAGCTTGCCGCCAAGTGACACCTGCGACTCCGCGTGTCAATGACGGAGAAGCGTTCGAGGCTCTGAGCACGCCGGTGATGGAGCGCTGCGAGCAGTCTTCTTAACAAACACACCCCCGAATGCCAGTAACCAACCGCGCCCTCCGGGCGCGGTTGGTTACTCGCCGCGCTTGCGCCATGCTTCATGTTCGTGGATTCAGAAACCGTGGCGGCGCGACAGACTGCGGTCGCAGATCGACGATCGGGGTCCGGAACGCAGGGAAGTCGAATTGGGACAGTATTGGGACAACGGGGCCAAAATGACAGAACCCCCAGCTCGGAAGTAGCTTGGGGTTTTGACCATACAAGCGAACATTGACGTTCATCGGAGAGGGCGGGATTCGAACCCGCGATACGGGGGTTACCCCGTATGCCGGTTTAGCAAACCGGACCGACTGCGGGAAAAGCCCTGAAAATGAAGGCTTTTCTGGTGGTGCACCACCAGTAGACCCACCAGTAGCCAGCAGCGGTGCCCCCTCCGACCCCAATCTCGCAGCACTGGTCACCGCCTGGCCATCCCTGCCCCACGCCATCCGGGCGGGGATCCTGGCGATGGTGGCCGCGGCGCGGGGGGATCAAACTCAACCATCTGCGAAGTGATCGCCGTCACGCCGTCGCATCGAGTGGGGCGGGCTTCTTCCCTCCGCGTTCGTGGATCTCCCGGTCATCGCCTGAATGCTCTTCTGCCAGACCCACAGAACCCGCTACTGGAGTCGGCATTGTGCCCCTCCCTCCCGCTCGTAAGCCCAATCCCACCGGAAGGGTCGGCCTGAAGCACTATGTTAGCAGATGCTAACTTGTGGTGACTCCCCCGTCACCACGGCACAACCTCCTCCCGGACCCTCAAGTTGACAGGATGACAAGATGACAGGTTGCCAAGTTGTTGGAGGACCTGGCACGCCGGGCTCTCGACTTTGGCCCCGGCGCCTGGGCTGCCGGCGGCGTTCACCGATCGAGGTTGATGCGTTGACACGTTGACGAATTGAGCGGATCACCCGGTCCTCGGGCTCCGCTGGTGACATGTTGACAAGATCCCCCCTGCCGGCACAGCACCCGGAATCTGTCAACCTGTCAGCTGGCGGGATCACCGAGTCCGCGGGCGGGCCGCCACGCTGGTGCTTCCCCAGGTTGTCCGTTTCTTTCAGGATGCGCAGCGTATACTTGGTTAGTGGCATAGGACAGGAAGTCATCCAGGCAAGGGAGTGCGTCTCACATGCGTTCGGTTGCTGGAACAGGCCGTGAATCGCGATTGGTCCGTATCTCCGCGGCGGACTACGAGCTGCTGAGTGAAATGGCCCTGACCGAGAGGCGGTCGCGAACTGGGCAGCTCTCCATCCTCATCGCGGAGGCACTGGGCAGGCGGAAGCCGCCCAAGGTCGCCCCGGCCAGGAAGCCGACTCCTCCCGCAGGCACCCATTGCTTACGGTGACGCCGGGACGTTCCCCCATTGCTTCTCGTTGCAGCACGTTGCAGCCTGCGGTGGGAAAACGGGGAGATCGCGCGCTGGCTCCTTCATCCGCCCGGGCTCCCCCCCTGGCAACCGAGTTGAAGCGGGTCGTCCATTGGCCGGCTGGTTCGCGAACATCGCACGCGTGCAGGCGGCGGGTCACGGCTTCTAGATTTTGGGGCGAGTAGAGCCACAGTGATGAATCGAGTTCTCCAGGCCGCGCAGTTTCTGCTCATAGGTATGCCGTCGGTCCTTGTCGATCACGTTCGGCGCGTAGGGCATGGCCTGGTCGTATCTGGTGGCAATCGAGGAGGCGGGAGCCGCCGCTCGCAGCTGTTCATACCGCCGCACCAGCTCCGTCGCGGCTGGGGCGGGCAGAGCTTGGCGCCGGGATCGAAAGCAGCTTGAGAATCGGGCCGGCCACGTGCCTCGGTCCGCCGTCGCGATCATGTCCTTCAAGGAGGAACAGTCGCTCTCGCCGCCGGCTCCGATGAGCAAGGGGGCCTGGTCATAGCGAAACGGCATCTCGGCCGGCTCCCATCGCAGTTCGCAGCCCTTGGCGTGATGCACGGCGCGAACGGGTGGGGTGAGCATCACCAGGCGAAATCCCTGCTTTCCTCCCTGGGCGAAGGCGAGCCGCGCCCCCTCCAGTTCCTCGATCCGTGCCGGGTGCATCTGGTTGTGGCGGTGGCACCCGGTACACCCGAAGCTGCCGAACTCCCAGAACGGATCGCTGCGCATTTCCTCGGGGTTCCCGCCCCGAGGCTGGCGCAGGTGAACGATCACCACCGGGTCAGCTTCGAGAGATGGGTTGTTCATGGCGACCAAGGGCACCTGCTGCTTGTCCAGCCATTTCCTAAACCGCGTAGCATCCTTGAACCGCGGCGGGCGGGCGCTGCGCTGGATGTAGCCATCATTGACGGTCAGCCCGCCCCAGGCCTTCAGGAGGTCCGTCCGGACCCGGTAAGCGCGATCCCGGTACTCGCCGATGGGGATGAAGCGACTGAATCGGCCGGAGACCCCCGGCTTGGCTCGCACGACGATGTCCGTCCTGCCACGCTTGATCTTGCGCGTGTGCGCGTTCTCTGCCCACCGAGCCTCTGGAACGGTGCTGGCTTCGACCACCTCGTCCACCACGAAGAGCCCCACCAGGGCGTAGATCAGCTTGTGCTCACACTGCCGGATGGGTCGAAAGCCGGCGTAGAACACCAGCAAATCCCCGTCCTTGAGCTGGCGGATGTGCGACCCGCGCCGGCCACCGTCGTCGCCATAGGTGAGACACTCAAAATCGGGATCGAGGTGCATCGAGAGGTCCAGAAGCTCGTCAGGGCACCCAAGATCCGCGAACAGATCAGCCTGGGCGTCCTCAGCGAATCGCTGCAAGGCTGGTTCCAGGAGCCGGTATGGGCGGTCGCATTGAGGGTGAAAGGCGGTGCCGGCCTTCTCCGGGATGGGCACATAGACGAACTGGCCTGTGTCCGGGTCGGCCGGAGCGTTCCAACCGCCATAGGAATGGTCAACGCCGATGCGTATCAGGACGGCCTGCATGGGCGGGATCTTCCTCCATCAGGAGCCCATAGGTTACCAGAGCCGGGGATGATGCACGAACGGAGACCGGTTGCTTCAGCTACGCCCCCGAAAGGCGGGTGGATGGCGTAGACGGGGCAGGGTGGCGGCAGACTTCCGCGAGCTGGGTTGATCGATTACCGTGTAAGTGGCGTTAGCGGGGAGCACGTGCATGATGCTGCTCATCGTGGGGTTCATCGCAGGATCTGCTTTGGCGACCACCGGCCCGGAGCCGAGTGTGGCGGAGGCAGAGCAAGCCCACATCAACCGGCTGGTCCGGCAGCTTGGCGCCCCCCGTTTTCAAGACCGGGAGGACGCACAGCGGCTTCTTCTTCAGACGGGCCCGCTGGTGATTCCGGTGCTGGAGCGGGCTCGACGCGAAAGCCCATCGCTTGAGGTTCGGCTGCGGGCCGCGACGCTCGTTGATCTGCTGCGTCGTCAGCCTCCGCCTGGACCCTCTCCTGCCACTGGCAAGCCGAAGCCCGTCAGACCCCGGGCGATGCCGCCTAAACCGGTGGTTCCCCGCGTCCGTGTGAAGCAGCCTCAGGCGCCCCAGCCGGCGCCTCCACCGGAGACCGAGTTCAGTTTGCAGGTGATCGACAGTGAAACGCAAGAGCCGGTCCCCGGCGTGGATATCGAGGTGTACTTGATCAGCGAGGCTGGCGGCAGAACCCAGTATCGGCATCTGGCCGGGAAGGACCGCAGGAGCGATGACGGCGGACAGGTCACCTGGGACGCGCTGCCCGTCCGCGAGTTGAAGGTGCGCTTCCGCAAGGACGGCTACGCCCGGCGCTGGTCGGCCCAGGC
>CAYVVX010000439.1:4246-5119 GCA_964455315.1 uncultured Planctomycetales bacterium
ACCCCGATGAGGCCAAGATCCTGACCACCTGGAATATCAACGACATCATCTTTGACATCGGCAAGGCCCAGAGGCCGGCTGTGGTGGAGATGGAGCGTGGCATTCGGGTGCACGGCCGGCTCCTGTCACCTGCTGGTCAGCCCGTGGCCAAGGGCCGGGTCTCCGCGACCTGGGCGGACACGTCGAAAACCCTCAGTCGCGACAGCCGGTACAGCTTCTACACTGATGCCGACGGGCAATACGAAGGCCTTCTGCCGGTCAATCGCGCGGGCGACTATCGGTTGGTCGGCCACGACAAGCAGGGCAACTGGGCGAACGTGCTCAGCCAGCCGTTCAGCGGCAAGCCCGGCGAGGAGGTGGAGCTGGACCTGCGCCTCAACGAAGGCGGCTACGTGCAGGGGCGCCTGAACGATGTGGACGGGAACCCGCTGGCCGGCGTGGAAGTGGAAGCTCATCACGTGGATGGCCTCGGCTGTCCCTACGTCCGGCCTCGGGCGGTGACCGACGCCGAGGGGCGGTACCTCATCGGGCCGCTCCGGCCCGGGGAGTACGACCTGAGGCCCGACAAGACCAAGGGCGTCAACTTCAAAGCGCTGGAGGGATATTCCCCGGTGCGGATGACGGTGACTCCTGCGGAGGCGGCGGCAGCGCAGCGGGTGGGGGATTTGAAACCCATGCCGTAGTGGCTGTGAGCAATCCGGTTCAAGCAAAGAATCTGGTTGCTGCCCTCATTGTGGCCAAACGGGTTTGGAACGTTCAGGCGAGCAGTAGAATACTCCACCGCCATCCTTCAAGACGAGTCACGGGATACGAATGCCTGTCCTGAGAACCGATATCGAGAGAGCCCTTGATGAACTTGCCTCGCAAGAAGAG
>CAYVVX010000440.1:0-5116 GCA_964455315.1 uncultured Planctomycetales bacterium
GCCGTCCAGCCGGGCTCGACGTGCAGTCCGCTGAGCTTGGCGTACAGGATGTACACCCCGTAGAGGATGCCCGCGCAGAGGGTGATGAGCCCCATCACCGACGCGATCCGCAGCGGCACGCTCGAAAACGCCAGGATGGCATTGGTCGCCATCCGCAGCGTCTGGCGGAAGGTGTAGGCTCGCTCGCCGGCGAACCGACCGGCCTGCCGGTACGGAATACCGATCTGCCTGAACCCCAGCCAGGCGAACATGCCGCGCAGGAAACGGGCCCGCTCGGGCATCTGCCGGAAGGCCTCCACCACCTTGCGGTCCATGAGCCGGAAGTCGGCGGCCTCGGCCGGCACGCGAACCTTTATCAGGGCGTTGATGATCCGGTAGCCCCAGCGCACCCTGGCCCCCTCGCGGTAGGCGTAGACCAGGTCGTAACCTTCGCGCCAGCGGGCCAGGAACTGCTGGATCATCTCCGGCGGGTGCTGCAGGTCGGCGTCCATCACCACCACGGCGTCGCCGGAGGCGTGGTCGATTCCCGCGGAGAGCGCCGCCTGGTGGCCGAAATTGCGGGACAGGCCCAGCACCCGCACGCGCGGATCGGACGTTGACAGGGCCTTGAGCTTGTCGAGGGTGTCGTCACGACTGCCGTCGTCGACCAGCACGAACTCGACCTCGCCGGGGATGTCCGCGCTGATCGCGTCCAGTCGGCGGTGCAGTTCCTCGATGTTGGCGGACTCGTTGAAGCAGGGGATGACAATCGAGAGGCGCATCAGCGCTTTCCCGCCGGTGTGAGCCACCTGTCGCGCTCGCCGGGCGCCATGTGGATGGAATGCTCGTCGGTCGGAAACCGCCCGGCACGGATGTCGGCGGCATAGGCGGCGAACGCGTCGCGCAGCGCCGCTCCCATCTCGCCGTAGCGCTTGACCATTCGCGGCGGGTGTCCGCCGTCGATCCCGATCATGTCGTGCAACACCACCACCGTCCCGTCGCAGTGGGGGCCGGCGACGCAGCCGATCACCGGCACGGTGACCCGGGCGGTGATCTCCGCCGCGACCTCGGTAGCGACCGCCTCGAGCAGCAGCATCGCCGCCCCGGCCGACTCCATGCGGACGGCGTCCTCCAGCAGCCGTGTGGCCTCCTCGGCGCGGCGCCCGCGGGCCTTGTAGCCGGTCGCGGGATCGATCATCTGCGGCAGCAGTCCCAGGTGGGCGACGATGGGCAGGTTCTCCGCGGCAAGCCGTTCGACCAGGGGCAGGTGCTCGGCGGTCACTTCGAGTTTGACCGCGTCGGCGCCGGTGTCGTCCCGGAAGCGGCGAGTCCAGGCGATGGTGGTGCCGTGATCCCCGCTGCGGCAGCGGTAGGGCAGGTCAGCCATCAGGAAACAGCGCGGGGCCCCGCGGCGCACCGCCGCGGTCAGCTCGAGCAGGAATTCCGGAGCGATCTCGCGGGTGCTGTCCAGGCCGAGGATGACCTCGGCGGCGGTGTCGCCGACCAGCAGCACCTCGATGCCGGCCTCCTGCATGAGCCGGGCCGTGGGGGCATCATAGCAGGTCAGGACGGGCACCCTGGCGCCGTCCCGCTTGCGTTCCCGCAGGGTGGTGAGCGTGACTCTCGGGTTGTTTCCCATGTTCAAAGGATAGGGGTCCGGACCGCGGCTCACAAGCCGCCCGGCTTGCAAGGCACCGCCCATGGCGCGATAATCCCCCCCTCTGTCGGCGGAGCTGGCGTGCCTGGTTCCTGCGGCCCGCGGACAGAGCCGGCGCTCCCCGCATTGTGCCGCCGGGCCGGGGGGAGTGATGATCTCTCGTGAAACGGCTGCAGCACCGGTTGTCGGCCGGTGCGGCGCGGGCGGGAAGCCGGGGCCACGCGTTGCGCCAGAGCCCGGTTGAGTACCTTGACAAGCGAACAGGCCCGGCCGAGTTCCGGAGAGGATGCCCGTATGGGAGCGATGCTCGAAGCCTTGCACCGCCTGCAGGTGGTGGAAAACCAGCTCCGTTCAGTTCGTGAACAGATCGAGTCCAAGCGGCGCGTCCTGCAGAATCTGCAGCGCCGCGAAGCCACCCTCAAGCGCCAGCTCACTGATCAGCATACCCTTATCCAGCAGGCCCAGAGCAACGTCGACCGGCTGGAACTGGATCGCAAGTCCCACGAGGACCATATTGCCAAGCTTCGTGAGACACTCAACAAGACCAAGACCAACAAGGAATACACCGCGATCCTCTCCCAGATCAACACCGATACGGCCGACAACCGCAAACTGGAGGATGCCGAACTGGCGGGCATGCAGCGGGTCGAGGAGCTTCGCAAGCAGGAGGCCGAGTTCAAGGCGACCTTGCAGAAGGAGCAGACCCGGCTGACCGCGGCCCGGGATGAGGTGGCCGCGGTGGAGGCCAGGCTGGCCGGTCGGCTCAAGGAGCTCGAGGAGCGTCGCGCCGCTACGGCCGCCGAGGTCGAGCCGGAGGCACTGGTGATCTTCGAGCGGGCCGGCGAGCGGCACGAAGGCGAGGCGATGGCCATCATCTCCAAGATTCACCCCAAGCGGGCCGAGTACATCTGCAGCGGGTGCAACATGGCCCTGACGCTGGAGACGGTCAACGCCCTCCAGTCGCGCGACGCGGTCCTGCCCTGCAACACCTGCGGGCGGATCCTTTACCTGGAGGCACCGGCGGGAGCGTCGGCGTAGCCTGAACCCATGGGCTGGACGGCATTCATCGACGGCGGATCGCGCGGCAACCCCGGACCGGCCGCGGCGGGTGTGCGGATTCTCGACCCCTCCGGCAAGGTCGCCTTCGAGGGCGGCTTCTTCCTGGGCAAGGCCACCAACAACCACGCCGAATATCGCGGGCTGCTGGCGGCGCTGGATCTTCTCGACCGGGCCAACGCCGGGGAAGCGTCCATCGTCAGCGACAGCGAGCTCCTGGTCCGCCAGATCAACGGTCAGTACAAGGTCAAGAGCCCGGAACTTCGCCCCCTCTACGAGCAGGCCCTCAAGCAGCTTCGCAAGCTCGACGGGTGGCTGGTCCGCCACGTCCTGCGTCACGAGAACACCGACGCCGATCGCATGGCCAACAAGGCGATGGACGCCCGCGGCGACGTGGTGGCCATCGACCGATTGAACCTGATGCAGCGCGACGACGGCTCTCCCGCGGAGTCCGCTCCGCCGCTGTCGCAAGGCGCGACCGGCAGGCAGGCCACGTTTGAGACGCTCGAAAAGCCCGCGCCGGCAGCGGGCTCGATTGAGCTGCGGGTGATCCGCGGTCCCGCGGCCGGAGGATGTCCGGCCGGGATGCGGAAGGAGCAGAGCTTCCTGTTCGGAGCGACCGTTCCGGCCGGGGTATGCGTGAACGCCTGCGCGTCGGCGATCGAGGCGGTCCGCGGCATGATCGAGGTCGGGGGTGACGCCGGCACGGCGGCCCTGACGGTCAGCTGCGACCATCCCGGGTGCCAGGCGGTGTTCGAGGTGCGCGTCTGGCGACGCTGATTCCCGGCCGGTGCCGCCGCAGCCTTCGGGCCGGCAACGCCTACCCCTCGCCCAGCCCCGCCGACAACCGGTTGAGCAGCTCGCCGAGCCGGCCATCGACGTCGTAGGTGCCGGCCGCGATGGACGCCCGGATGGCGTGGACCTTGCTGGCCCGGGAGGTGGGGGTGATGTCGTCGGCCGAGGGGGGCGTCTCCACGCCCTGCTCGGAACCGCCCGGTGCCGGTGGCAGCGGTCGCGCCGGCCGGTGGGTGTTCTGACGTTTTCCGATGTACTGACGCTGTGCCATGGCAGTCCCCTGTGGCAGAAGTTCAGGCCCCATAAACCCGTCCGAGCGTTTTATCGGTCGAACCGGTGGCAATCTGCACCATCGCCGGGCCGGATTCGGCGTTTTTTTGACATATCCGCGGCGCAGGCGGATCATAAGGGGTGTCCCGGCACCGGCGACACACCGGCGGCCCGATAATCGGGTGATCGCCCGCGTGACGTCGCGGCTTCCCGGCTTTGGGGGGCTGCCGGCGGGTTCCGTGGCGGCGGCGGCGCGGGCGCGGTCAACCGCCGGGCGCGGCCAGGTGTATAAGATGCCGGCCTTCGCAGGCGGGCGGCGAAGCGCTTTGCCCGAAACGGCCTGAACGGGCGACCTCCGTCCGTCGTGCGGCTCGCGGCGGGCTCCGGCGGTGGTGTGGGGCGGCGCCCCGGCACCGGGGCGAGATGTCTTCAGGCGAGGAGAAACGGTATGAGCACTGCGGCGATTCGCTTCCGGTGGGTTCGCGTGATGCGCTGGCTGATGGTGGCGAGCTCCGGCACGATGCTGGGCGTGGCCGGCTGCGACAACGTGCAGGTCCAGGCCGCGATCCTGGGCGGTTTGCAGGACCTGGCCGGGTCGCTGCTGGACGCCTTCTTCATTCTCATCACCCCGACGGCCAGCAACACCACGCCGGTCACCGTGGACGCGGTGCAGCAGGTGTTCGGCATGCTGGTGGGATGAGGTGCGGCCCGGGGTTCCCGGCGGCGGGCCCATGAGCTTCGCGCGGAATCGCCGGCGGCGGTCTTCGACGATCCCGTCCAGGCCGCCGGCGTTCAGCCGCCTGTCGATCTGAACGCAACTCCGATGATCCGGAGCCGGCGGCCGGGCGCCGGCCGCCATCCGATGCTTGCCCTGCCCCGGCTGCTTGCGCCAGCCAAAGGTCTGCTGCTTTCGTGCCGACACGCCCTTCCGGTTCAGCCTCGTACTCGGCGACGTGCTCCCGCCCCCGCCGCCGGGCACCACCGCGGTGGCGTGGACCGCGCGCATTCTCCACTCTATCGAGTCGCTGATCCTCCGCCGTCCGGGCCAGTACCTGTGGACGCGACGAAGCTGACGCCTGTTCGCCAGGCTCTGACCTTGGGGCTCGCGCGCCAGCGGCATGGCGGGATCGGGGCGGGCTGCGGTGGCTTCGTTTGGCTTCGTTTTGACGGTTTCGCGGGATGGAAACCGCGTTGGCGGGGTCGAAAAAACGGTTTCGGTGGCTTCGTTTCGTGAAGAAAAAAATACGCAGTAAGCAGTCGGCAGTAGGCAGTAGGCAGTGGGGGCGGTCGGCGGTCGGCTTGCAGGGAGGGCGGAGGGATTTGAACAGGAGGCAACGGAGGAAACGGAGTGCCGGGTTG
>CAYVVX010000441.1:0-5111 GCA_964455315.1 uncultured Planctomycetales bacterium
GCAGAGCCGTGACCTGCTGGGGCTCAACGAGGATCAGTGGAAGGTGGTCACCAAGCGGGCGCCCTCCGAATCTGAGATGTCAGATTTGAGATTCGCCTGGCTGGTCTGCAAGCACACCAAGAGCAACGCCATCACCATCTGCCGCGACGGCGCGCTGCTCGGCAGCGGCGCCGGGCAGATGTCACGCGTGAAAAGCTGCGACCTGGCCATCCAACTGTCCCGCGAGAACGGCCACGGCGACCGCCTCGCCGGCGCGGTGGCGGCGGGCGATGCCTTCTTCCCCGTGCCCGACGGCCCCGGCAAGCTCATCGACGCGGGCATCACCGCGATCATCCATCCCGGCGGCAGCAACCGGGATCAGGAGACCATCGACCTGGCGGACAAGCACAACGTCGCGATGATCATCACTGGCACGCGGCACTTCAAGCATTGACGAGCGCGGCTTCATGCCGCGGGCAGGACGTTTCAAAAGGTGAACACCCATGACCGCCACCCGTGAAACACCCAAGACCATCGCCCAGGCCGCCGAGATCGTCCGCCGCACGCGCGACGCCGGCAAGCGGCTCATTCCCGTCGGCGCCGGCAGCAAGCTGCACTGGCTCGACGACTCACCGCACGACGCGGTGCTGCTCGACATGCGCAGCTGCGACGGCATCGTCGAATACACCCCCGACGACATGACCGTCACTGTCGAGGCCGGCATCCTGCTCGCGGCGCTGCAAGCCAGGCTCGCCGAGCGCGGCCAGCGGCTCACCCTCGACCCGCCGCGGGCAGCGACCGCGACCGTCGGCGGCGTGCTGGCCAGCAACGATTCCGGGCCGATCCGCTTCGCCTGGGGCACGGCCCGCGACATCGTCATCGGCATGAGCATGATCGAGCCCGACGGCACGCTCATCAAATCCGGCGGACGGGTGGTCAAGAACGTGGCCGGCTACGACCTGCACAAGCTCTACATCGGCAGCCAGGGCACGCTGGGGCCCATTGCCACGGCGACCTTCAAGCTCCGCCCGGTGCCCGAAGCGCTGGGGCTTGTCGTCGCCCAGCCGGACAGCGCGGCCGACGCCGAGCGGATGATGGCCGATCTGCTGGCCGGTGAGACCCGCCCGACGCTGATCGAACTGTTCAACGGGCGTATGGCCGCGGAACTGGCCCTGTCGCCGAAGCTGAGTCTGGCGGTCGGCTTCGAGGAGAACCGCGAGGCGGTGGCGTGGCAATGCCAGCAGGCGGTGGCGGCGATCGGCGGCATCATCCTGGGGGAAAAGGGCTCTCGCGAACTCTACGAGCGGTTGCGCGAGGCGCCGGCCGCGGGCGCCGATACCACCGCGTTCAAGGCGACCATGCTCAGTTCGCACGTGGCCGGGTTCGTCGAGCGGGCCGACGCGCTGCCGCTGCGGCTGATCGCCCATGCGGGCAACGGCGTCGTACACGGGATCTGCACGGGTCCGATCGACGCGGCTGACTGGCGGCGGCTGCTCGACGACGCCCTCGCCGGCGAAGGTAACCTGCAAGTCCGCGGCCCACTCCCGGCCGGCGTCAGCCGCCGCGGCGCCCCCCGCGAGGATGCCTTCCTGACCGCGGCGGTCCAAAAGGCCTTCGACCCGGCGGGGACATTCGTGACGGGATGACCACTTCCGCGTACTGCGTGATGCGACGTCCGTGACGCGCATGGTCATGAAGAAATGAACAGGAGGAAGCAGAGGGAACGGAGAAAGCGCCCCGGCTCCCTCTGTTATCTCTGTTTCCTCCTGTTGAAATTCTTTGTCTCTTCGGCTTCTGTGGAAGCGATCTCACGCCGTGATCGCGCTGCCGCATTCCGGGCACACGCCGCTGACGTTGCCGGTCAGGTCGTAGCCGCAGCCCTTGCAGAGATTTGCCGGCTCCGCGGGCTTCCGTCGCACTTTGAATGTCGCCGCGAAGATCGCCAGAGCCACCACCACGCCGATGGTAGGCAGACCCCACACGTGCATCCAGTTCACACCACTCGCAGAGGTTGACCTCTCCACGAGCCGCCCGAAGAAGATGTTGCCCACCCACATGCCCAGGCCCATGGTCACCAGGTTGAACAGCGCCTGGGCGCTGGCCCGGATGTCGCGGCTGGCCTGGTTGTCGACGTGGATGTACGCCGCCACAAAGAAGAAATCATAGCAGATGCCGTGGAGGGCGACGCCGAGGACAACCAGTGCCACCGGCGGCGAGAAGGCAAAGATGCCGTAGCGGACGCCCCACGCGGCCATGCCCAGCGCCAGCGTCCACTTCATTCCAATGGAGCGCAGCAGCAGCGGCAGGAAAGGAAGCAGCAGCATCTCGGTGAACTGACCGACGGTCATGACCGCGGCGGCCTTCTGGATGCCGACGTCGGCCAGGTAGATCGCGGTGAAGGCGTAATAACCGGCCAGGACGACGGAAACGATGAACGATACGAGCAGGAAGGTCGCAAACACACCGTCCTTGAGCAGGGCGAAGGCCTTGATGAACGGCAGCGCGTCGCCGGCCTTGCCGGTCGGCGGGGTATGCGGCAGCAGCAGACAGAACAGGCCCAGCACCGCGCTCAGTCCGCAGGCCAGCATGATCGGCTGCGTTGAGCTCTCGTTGAGTTGAAGCCCGACGATGAGTCCGGCCACGATCCAGCCGATGGTTCCAAACACGCGGATGCCGGGGAAATCCCGCGAGGCGTCGGGAAGATGGTGCAGGCTCAGGGAGTTGGTGAGCGATACGGTGGGGATGTACAGCAACGCCCAGGCCAGCACGGTGTAATAGAACGGATCGAAAGCGGCGTAGCGCGTGGAAAGATAGAGCAACGCCGCGCCACCGAGGTGAAGGCCTGCCAGCAGAAACTGTGTCGGCATCCAGCGGTCGGCGATCTGCCCGAAGATGATGGGCGAGAAGATGGAGGCGATCGCCGTGGTGCCGTAGATGGCGCCGATTTGGGGGCCGGAAAAGCCGGTGGCCGCCAGGTACTTGCTCAGCACAGTCCACCACGCCCCCCATGCCGCATACTGAAGGACCATCATGATGGACAGCTTGATCCGCAGCGGCATGGGCACACCGGGGGGCTGGTTCGCGGGAGCGAATGAGAGCACTTCGGGTTCGGGCATGGGGTCTCACCTTGTTGTTGACGTGGGCGTGAAAGCCGCCGCTCGCCGCGCCGGCTGCTCGATGGGGCATGAGTCTAGGGCAGCGCTGCGGGGGCTTCAATACCCGGCCCTGCGGGGTTAGGATGTCACCCGCCGAAAGGAGGCTCAACCGTGCCAACCACCTGGAAAGCCGGCGTCATCGGATGTGGGTCCATCGCCCAGGCCATGCACCTGCCCGGATACCTCAAGGCCGCCGGCGTGACCCTCGCGGCCGCGTGTGACCCCGTGGCCGACCGCCGCAAGGAAGCCGGGAAGCTCGCCGGCGGGCTCTCGACCTACACCGACCACAGGAAGATGCTCCGCGACCAGCAGTTCGATGTCATCTCGGTCTGCTCGCCCAACCGTTTTCACGCCGAGCACGCCATCGCCGCCCTCGAGCATGGCGCCCACGTCCTGCTGGAGAAGCCCGCGGCTCTGTCCATGAAAGAAATCGCCGCCATCAAGGCCGCCGTGAAGAAGTCCCGCCGCAGGCTCATCGTCGGCTTCTCCCATCGCTTCATGCGCGGCAACCAGCGCATCCAGCAGATCCTTAAGAAGGGCGACATCGGCCAGCCGTTCATGATCCGCGTTCGCTTCGCCCACACCGGTCCCTACCCCGGCTGGGCCAAGAGCGACTGGTTCTACGACCCGAAGGACGCCGGCGGCGGAGCCATGCTGGACATGGGCATCCACGCCATCGACCAGGCCATCTGGCATCTCGGCGAGGTGGTCAGCGTCCAGGCCAGCGCCCGGACCCTGCGCAAAAACATCCGCGTGGACGACAACGCAGTCCTGCTGCTGGAGTTCAAGAACAAGGCTTTGGGCTACATCGAGGTCGGCTGGACCAGTCCCGCGGGCTTCCTGGGCCTGGAGATCTTCGGCGACAAGGGCTGCATCGTGGAGGACTACGCCGGCGCCCTCACCGTCACCACCGGCAAGGTCACCCCGGACATGAAGACCAAGCCCAAGCTCAAGACCCGCGTGGCCGACTCCGACCCGCGCCGCGGCGGCTGGGGCGTCGAGGTTCAGGAGGCGGTCAAGGCGTTTCGCCGCAACGACGATCGCGGCAGCGACATCAACGCCGGTGGGGCGGCGCTGGCGGTGGCCCTGGCCGGCTACGAATCGAGCCGGACCGGCAGGCGGGTGAAGGTGGCCAGCGTGAAGTAGAAGTGCTGAGAGTGAACGAGGAGTGCGGCAACTTTATTGCCGGACGAGTCTGGAGGCGTGGTGGAACCAGATACTTGCGGCAATGAATTGCCGCACTCCTGAAGCTGTTAAACATGAACTTTCTACTGTGAACCGCTTACTGCCTGCACTCCTGTGACTACCCTCAACAACATCCGCGGTTTCATCTTCGACCTCGACGGCGTGCTCACCGACACCGCGGAGTTTCACTACTTCGGCTGGCAGCGGTTCTGCGACGAGGAAGGGCTGCCGTTTGATCGCCAGCGCAACGAGCACCTGCGCGGCGTCGCCCGGGTGGACGCGCTCAAGTTCGTCCTCGCCGGGCGGGAGGTCTCCCCCGGGCAGTTCGAGGAGATGCTGGCCCGCAAGAACCGGTATTATCTCGAATACGTCGAACGGCTCACACCGGCGGATCTGCTGCCCGGCGCCAGGCGTTTGCTCGAGCAGTGCCGCGACGCAGGACTCAGGACGGCCGTGGCGTCGGCCAGCAAGAACGCCCCTCTGGTGATCGCCCTGCTGAACATTGGCGACCTGCTCGACGCGGTGTCGGACGGCAACAGCGTGCTGCGCAGCAAGCCGGCTCCGGACCTGTTTCTGCACGCGGCCGGTCAGCTCCGGCTGCCCGCGTCGGCGTGCGTGGTGGTCGAGGACGCCGAAGCGGGCGTCGCCGCCGCCCGGACCGCGGGCATGCGGGTCATCGGCCTCGGGCCGCCGCAGCGCGTGGGCGCCGCCGACCTGGTGCTGCCGGATCTGTCCGCAGCGACCCTGGATACGTTATTATCGCGGTGGTCTGACTGAGCCTTTCGAACTCAC
>CAYVVX010000442.1:0-5100 GCA_964455315.1 uncultured Planctomycetales bacterium
ACCCCGACAACCGCACCGGCCCGGCGATCTGGCTGCGCTGCGTCATCGAGCCGGCGGTGCGGAAGGCGAAGTTCCCGGAACTGCAATGGGCGGACGGGCGCGTGCCGGTCATCTACATGCCCGGGGTGAGCCGGCAGACGCTGCGCGCCGTCGAGGAGTGCCCCGACGACCTCAAACCGCTGGTCGAACTGCAATACCGCGGCGCAGTGTGGACCCAGAAGAACGGCAAGGACTGGACCCTGCGGGCGTTCCTGGTCAACGAGGAGGAGGGGCTGGGGCTCGACGTGGCCGAGGACAAGGCGACGCTGCAGTCCATGCAGGGGTCGCTGTCGCAGTTGATGGTGACACCGGTGGAGCGGCTGCGCGGGCGGCGGCTGGACGGCGAGGCCTTCGACAAGCTGATGATCGGCGACCCCCACCGGGAGCTGCTCAGCTGGCTGGGGGACCCCAAGGGCACGCGGAAGGAGTGGGACGAGGGCAAGTGGGCGGCGTTCTGCAACCGCTGCCGGCAGGACTACGGGTTTGACCCCCACGGCGACGGCGAGCTGGTCGGCGGCGAGCGGCTGGGGGCCCGGCAAGGGCCCTGGTTTGCCGTCTGGGAGCGATTCGCGGAGTCGCCCGGGCTTCACCCGGGGATTCCCGCCCTGCTCCGCCGGGCCAAGCCCAAGGACCTGTTCGTGGAGCGCGACGCCTGGCCGGATGAGGCCGAGGCGATGGAGAAGAGCCTGCGGGCGGCCCTCGGCGAGGTGGGCAAGGCGAAAGCTACCGAGGGCCGGGAGCGGCTGGGACAGTTGGAGATCGAGCACGGCATCCGGCGGGGATGGGTCTGGGCGCAGCTGGACATGTGCCCGCTGGCGCAGGCGCTGGGACACCTTGCCGCGCTGGCGACCCGGACCGCGACGACGCTGGGCGGGGACTCGCCCGAGGCGATGGCCCGGCAGTACGTCGAGACCGGCTACCTGGCCGACGACGCGGCGATGCGGGCCCTGGCGAGCGTGAAGTCGGCCGAGGACGCCAAGGCGGTCGCGGGTGCGGTACAAGCCGTGTACCTGCCGTGGCTGGACGACACCGCGGCGCATTTCCAGAAATGCGTTGGGGCCAACCCCCTGCCGGCGGCAACGGCACGGGAGCCGGTGGAGGTCGGCGCCGGCGAGTGCCTGGTGTTCGCCGATGGACTGCGGTTCGACGTCGGGCAGCGGCTGGCGGGGCTGGCGACTGAGCGGAAGCTGCAGGTCGCCGTGGCGTGGCGCTGGGCGGCGTTGCCGACGGTGACCGCGACGGCCAAGCCGGCAGCATCGCCGATCGCCGGAAAGGTGCGCGGCGGCCGGCTGGGAGCCGACTTCTGTCCCGAGGTCGGTGCGAGCGGCGACCCCCTCCTCACACCCCGGTTCCGGCAGTTGTTGAGCGATGCGGGGGTGCAGGTGATCCCGGCAGGGGATACCGGCGACCCGGCGGAGAAGAACGCCCGCGGCTGGACCGAGGCCGGCGAGTTCGACAAGCAGGGGCACGCCCAGCAGGGCAAGCTGGCCGGGCAGATCGACCATCAGTTGGGGTTGGTGCTAGAACGGATTCAGGCGCTCCTGGCGGCGGGCTGGAAGCGGGTCCGGGTGGTCACGGATCATGGCTGGCTGCTGGTGCCGGGCAAGATGCCCAAGGTGAAGCTCCCCAAGTACCTGGTGGAGAGCCGGTGGTCGCGATGCGCGTCGATCAAGGACGGCTCGCGGGTGGATGTGCCCGTGGCTGGCTGGTCGTGGAACCCCCAGGAGCGATTCGCCCATGCCCCGGGCGTGCACTGCTTCGTCGCCGGGCAGGAGTATGCCCACGGCGGCGTGAGCCTGCAGGAATGCGTGGTGCCGGTGCTGACCGTGGAGGCGCCGGGTTCGCAGGCGGCAGAAGTGGTCGTGCAGGTGGACGAGGTGCAATGGGCGGGCCTGCGGTGCCGGCTGACCATCGCCCCGGTGGCAGGCGGGCTGACCGCCCACCTGCGGACCAAGCCGAACGCGGCCGACTCAGGGATCTGCAAGGCGAAGGGGGTCGACGCGGAGGGCAAGGCGTCCCTGCTGGTGGATGATGAGTCGCTGGAAGGTACGGTGGTGAGCGTGGTCATTGTCGATGCGTCCGGTCGCGTGGTCTGCAAGCAGTCGACCACCGTGGGAGGAGAGAGCTAACATGGAACTCGACCATCTGGATCAACTCGCGGCCGCGGCGTTCGACGGCTACCTGGTGCGGAAGGACCTGGTCCGGCGGTACAGCCGGCAGTATCCGGTGCCCACGTACGTGGTGGAGTTCCTGCTGGGCCGGTACTGCGCGACGGTCAACGAGGAGGAGATCGACGAGGGGCTCAAGGTCGTCGAGCGGCAGTTGCAGGATCGGACCGTCCGCACCAGCGAGCAGGAACTGTTCAAGGCCCGGGCCCGCGAGATGGGCTCGGTGAAGCTCATCGACATCGTCAAGGCGCGGCTCGAACCCAAGACGGACTCCTTTCTGGTCGAGTTGGCCAGCCTGGGCCTCAAGGACGTGCGGATCGACGATTCCCTGGTCCACGAACACGAGCGCATGCTCACCGACGGCTTCTACGCAGAGGTGACGCTCACCTACGATGCCTCCATCGCCGAGGAGAAGCACGGCCGGCCGTTCGCCGTGGAGAGCCTGCGGGCGATCCAGTTGTCCAAGTCGGACGTGCTGGCGGCACTGCGGAAGGGTCGGGCCCAGTTCACGCGGGGCGAGTGGCAGGACTTCCTGGTCCGGTCGGTGGGACTGGAGCCGTCGGCGATGACGGACCGGGCGAAGTTGGTGGTCCTGCTGCGGATGGTGCCGTTCGTCGAGCGGAACTACAACCTCGTCGAGTTGGGGCCCAGGGGCACCGGCAAGAGCCACCTGTACCAGCAGATTTCGCCCTACTCGCACCTGATCTCGGGCGGCAAGGCGACGGTCGCCAAGATGTTCGTGAACATGGCCAGCGGGCAGCGCGGCCTGGTCTGCCTGTACGACGTGGTCTGCTTCGACGAGGTGTCGGGAATCTCCTTCGACCAGAAGGACGGCGTCAACATCCTCAAGGGGTACATGGCGTCGGGCGAGTTCTCCCGCGGCAAGGACAGCATCCGCGCATCGGGCGGGGTCGTCATGGTCGGCAACTTCGACGTGGACGTGGAGCAACAGCAGCGCATCGGGCACCTGCTGAGCCCGCTGCCGCCGGAAATGCGCAACGACACCGCGTTCATGGACCGGCTTCATGCGTACGCCCCAGGCTGGGATTTCCCCAAGCTCAAGGCGACGGAGCACATGACCAACCATTTTGGGCTTGTGACTGACTTCCTGTCGGAGTGCTGGACCAAGATGCGGGAAAGCTCGCGCGTATCCGCCTTGCAGGGTCGTGCCCATTGGGGCGGTGCCCTCAGCGGACGGGACATCGAGGCGGTCAACAAGACCATCAGCGGCCTGCTCAAGCTGCTGTATCCCGACCCGGAGATGCCGATCCTCGACGAGGACCTGGAGGAGATCATTCGGATCGCCCTGGAGTCGCGGCGGCGCGTCAAGGAGCAGCAAAAGCGGTGCCTCAAGACGGAATTCCGCAACACGCACTTCAGCTACTTCATGGGGGTGGACGGCGTGGAGCAGTTTGTTTCGACGCCGGAACTGCACAGCGACGACGCCATCGAAGCCGACCCCCTACCGCCAGGCCAGGTATGGGCAATCAGCCCGGGGACCGCGGATGCACCAGCCTCGCTCTACCGGATCGAGGCGACCTGTGGGCCCGGCGGTGGCGTCAAGATCCTGAACGCACCGGTTCCACCGGCGTTCAAGGAGAGTGTCCGCTACGGCGAGCAGAATCTCTACGCACAGGCCAAGATGCTGGTCGGAGACAGGGACCCGCGTGGCCACGAGTTCTCCGTGCAGATGCGGGCGATCGACAACGACCGATCTGGATCTGGGTTGGGCCTGCCCGTCCTTGTGGCCCTTTGTGGCTGCTTGATGGAGCGCAGCGCAAAGGGAGGTCTCATCATCGTGGGCTCGCTCAACCTCGGCGGGTCTGTGGAGATGATCCCCAATCCAGTCGCGGTCGCAGAACTGGCAGTAGAGAAGGGCGCCGCCCAACTGCTCATGCCGATCTCGGCCAGGAGGCAGCTCCTTGATCTCCCTGACGAGATGGCGACCAAGATCAACATCGTCTTCTACGCCGATCCCGCCGACGGGCTGATGAAGGCGATGCTGGAGTAGGACGTCCTGGGGCATCAAAAAAACATTTTGCTCAGAATCTCCGGCCGATGCGCTGATCCCGATATCGCGAGGATCGGCTGGACCTTAAGCTCTATCGATAGATCTGGCAAAGCCTTACCGGCAGATCGCGCGCCCGCGCGCGAGATCACGAGGGCATTGTGACTGATCCGGCGCTCAATGCCCCAGAGGCCGGCTCAACATCATGCAGATTCAAGGCTTGGAGCTGCCGTGGCCGAGATCCTAACACCCGATTCGCAAGACTCTCCCAAGAATAACCACTTTTTGTGAATGTGCACACCTGTACTTGCCCCAGGCCTGAACGTGCGCATATTTATGATTGCGAATGAGCCACCATCAGGTGGTGGCGGCTAGCAGGCTGAGGAATCGTCCGCAAGGACGCGGACTACACCGCGCAGGAGGCGCCCGTCATGTCTCCACAACTGCCGGAACGCTCAGATTCGCGGTTGGGGTCAACATGCCCCAGGCCGCCGTTACTAGCTGGGTGAGTTCTACGGTGACCTGGGCGAGGCGATCGCCGAGGGTGATCGTCTGCTCCCCCTGGCAAAGAAGGCGCACAAGGCGGCGGAGGCCACCTACCGTGCGAGGATGAAGCAGGCCAAGAAGAAGGCCAAGAAGAAGACCGGCAAGCAGGTCGAGCTTGTTGGGACGTTCTGATTCTGGCAGTCCGCGTAGCTCAGTCAGGTAGAGCACCGGCTTGGCGCCAGCCGGGGGTCGCTGGTCCGAATCCAGCCGCGGACTTTATGGCAGCACGCAAGACATTCCCTTGGCCCTGGCAGCCGGCCCGCATCGGCCTGGAGCGGACGGCTGAGGTCATGCAGATGGCCGCTGACCTGAAGCTTGACCCGTACGCCGTGGTCGGGC
>CAYVVX010000443.1:0-5099 GCA_964455315.1 uncultured Planctomycetales bacterium
GAGCTGAACAGCGCGCCCAGCATCGGCACGTCACCCAGTCCGGGAATCTTGCCCGCACTCGCCTGCACCTGCTCCGAGAGCAGACCGGCAATCGAAATCGTGCTTCCGCTGGCCAGCTCCACGGTGGTCGAGGCGCTTCGCGATTTCAGCCCCGGCACGGTGGTGGCTCCCGCCAGCGTCACCGCGGTGGTGAAGTCGCGCTCGGATACCTCAGGCGTCACCTGCAGCCGGATCATCTGCCCCCCGATCACCGTCGGCGTGAAGCGCAGTCGCACGCCGAACTCACGCCACTCGATCGTCGTGGTGCCCAGCGACTGCGGCACCGGCACCGGGAACTCGCCGCCGGCCAGGAAGGTCGCCTCCTGACCGCTCATCGCCACCAGGTTCGGCTCGGCGAGAACCTTCAACAGCCCGTTCTCGCGCAGCGCCTTGAAGAACAACTGCATCTGCACGCGCGGAAAGCCCAGGCTGAATTCCGGGCCCTGCGGCGGCGGCAGCAGCGGAATGCCCGGCGAGGTGTTCGGCGTGCCGAACAGGATCGACTGGGGAGGGAAGCCCCCGGTGCCCACCTTGGGATCGATGATGTTCCCGGTCGGAGCCGCACCGATGTTCGACGGGTTGATCCCGTCGATCTGGTTGATGGCGAACACGTCGCGAATGTTGTCGCCGGCCAGCCATCCGTTGATCCCCAGCCGGCGAATCGCCGACTTGCTCACCTCCGCCACGGTGCAGCGCAGGAGCACCTGCGTCTCACCGACCACGGTCATCTGATTCTGCACCCGCTGCGTGAAGATCCCGGCCAGCTCCTCGATCCGCTTGGCCGAATCCGTGTCCGGCACCTGCCCCATGAGCAGGACCGCGTCGCGCAAGGCCATGACCTCGACCCTGGCCCGCGGCGCCGTCATGGCGATGGCCCGCTTGAGCTGGGAGAGGTCCATCTCCACGACCACGTCGAAGACCATCTGGTGATCCTGGTCATCCCACAGGATCACCTGGGTGTTGCCCACGCTGCGAGCGGTGATGGCCACCTGTCGCGGCGAAAGCAGGGCCACGTCGGCCACCTCGGGCGTCACCACCGAGACGCGCTTGAGCGGCTGGTCGACCTCCACCACCCGGCTCGAACCGGCGGTGATGACCACCCGGCGAGGCGCATCCGACGGACGCACCTCGAGGGTGGCGCCGCCCGATTCCGGAACCACGTAGGGCCCGGGGCCGGCTGCCGGCTGATCCTGGGCCGTCGCGACGGGCGGAGCCAGGACCATGCCGGCCGTGATCGCGGCGAGCAGCACGCGCCTCAGTGCCTGATTCTGTTTCCAGGCCCCGCTTGCGGAGCCATTCATCCCTGAACTCATCGCCGACTGACCATCCGTGCGTCGCGTCATTTCTCAAGACTCCAACTGACTCATTCGCCTGGCGATCTGCCGCCGTCCGAAGACGGCCGATCCTGACCCGCACTCAACCCAAACGGCAGCGAGAGCTTGGGCAGGGGCAACTTTATCGCCCCCATCACCGGCGGCTCCGGCAGCCGAAAATCGCTCGTCCCGACATCGATGGCCGGCAGATCCAGCGCCGGGGCATGTGGCCCAGGCGGGAGAGCCGCGGCCTCCCGAGCCGGTCCCGCTCCACCCGGGGCATCGAGCCGCCGGGCGCTACCGCTGCTGTCCTCGAAGCGGACCGCATAGCTCTGCGGACCGGAGAGGACCTCGATCACCCACTCCGGCTTCTGCTCGACCGCGGCAACCGCCTGCACGGGCGGCGCCGGCGGTTCGACCGGCGGAGTGACGGCTGTCTTATCGGTCTGCTCGGGGGCCGGCTTGGGATCTTTGGCAAACAAATGACTCAGCACGCGCAGGGCCCCGCCGCCGCTCGATTTTACCGGTCCCTGCTGATCCAGCAGCAGATCGGCATCGGTGGTGACCAGCCGGTTGACCGACTCCTGGTCATCCGGGCTGCGCATGGCCAGGCGGAGCTTGCCCTTGGTCGCCGCCAGGTGCAGCTTGGACACCTGCTCCGGAGCGACCAGCACGGTCACCGACTTGGTCACCGTGGCTCCGCCTTCGCCGCCCGAGCCGATGTCGGCACCCACCGCCAGCACTTCGATGTTCTGAAGAATGATCTCGCTGATCTGCTCGCTGCGGCCGGTGCCCCGCGGGGCGGTCATGACCGCCACCACGTCCACGTGACTGCCGGGCTTGATCCAGCCGGCCACGCCGACGTACTCATCCACCTGCACGGCCACCGCGCGGAAACCCTCGGGAATGCGCACGGCCATGCCGGCGGGTGTGCCCTTGGGGGCCAGCAGGTTGGAGACGATGGGCAGACCGTTGGGGATGGCGTGGGAGGCGACCCGCCCGATGAGCTCCTGCGGCTCGGTGAAGGCCAGCTTGGGCACCAGGGCCTTGGGCACCTTGACCACCTTCAGCATGGCTTCCCGGATTTCGAGGGTGGGGGCGATGTCCGTGGTGGCCACGACCACCGGAATTGTCTCCACGCTGGTGCTGCCGTGGGCCTTGCGGACCACGTCGACCACCATCTTGATAGCGAACACGCCGACCCCCAGGCCGACCAGCAACGGAATCAATGCGCGCTTGTTCATGTCCTTGGCTCCTCGTGCCTGCGGGGCTGCGGTTTCTGCCGCGCTCCGCGCGCCGAAGAAGGAAGCGACCACCGAGGCCGCGTCCCCCCATCAACGAAAAACTGTCGAATACCCCGTTACACCCTTGCGGGTGTCCCACCCATTTCAATCCTCGCCAGGCTGTCGGCTATCAGCCAGACGTCTACGTGCGGCCATGAATTGCCGCACTCCCTGGCTTCCTCAGCACTCATCGCTCGATCTACCCGCTGATCTCACCCTCTTTGCGCATCGAGCAGACCGTGCCGATGTTGCGTCCACCGAGCCCCAGGTAGCTGCCCAGCAGGGAGATCTGCTCGTAGGGCAGGCTGACCCGGACGGTGACCACCGGGTTGTTCTGCGTCGCCTGGGTGATGGTCAGCACGCTGTCATCGAGCCCGGTCACGCTGACCGCCTCGTTGAAGCGATCGCGGATGTCCTGGTCGGTGGTGCCCTGGAGCACGCCCACCCGGCAGGCCTCGCGGGCCGCGTTGGTCAGCGTGTTCTGGACCATGAACACCCAGCCGAACTCGATGATGCCGAAGAGCATCAACAGCAGCAGGGGCGTGACCACGGCCATCTCGACCACAGCCGCCCCGCGACGCCTGCTTGTACGACGCCGCACAAGCCCTGACCGTCTTGTCGTTTTCATTGCTTCTTCTCCACCCGACTCCGCCCGGACGCCGCTTCCGGCTTCCGGGCCTCGCTACGCATCGTGGTGGGCACGGCCCACCCTACGGAGATGTGCGGCAATGAATTGCCGCACTCCTTTATTTCCTTAGCACTCAGAACTCAGCACTTTCCCCCCACTCATCACTCATCACTTCCCATCACTCCCCTCACATCCACCGCTGGGCGAAGAAGACCATCAGCGTTCCGATGGTCAGCGGCACCCCGTAGGGCAGAAGCTGCGAGCTGTCGCCGAAGCTCTTGGCCGCACCGAAATCCGAGAACAGCGTCGAGCGGCTGGACACCTTCTGGGCGATGGTGGCCAGGTTGCCGTAGGCCTGCCACAGCCGGCCGGTGGACAGGATCATCACCACCGCGATCACCCCGCCGATCACCGCCCCGGCGGCGAAGGACACCAGCGTCAGCCAGGGGCCCAGCCAGACCCCGATGGCCATCATCAGCTTCACATCACCGGCGCCCATGCCGTGCATGAGCCAGGGCAGGATGAGGGTGGCAAAACCCACCAGAAGCCCCAGGGCCCCAGCCCCGAGGCCTTCCAGCCCGAAAAACCATGCCTGGGCGGCGAAACCGGCCGCCGCGATCGCCGCGTTCAGCCAGTTCGGCACCCTGCGTTCCTTGTAGTCGATCCAGGAAGCCCACAGGATTCCCGGAACCAGGATGGCACAAGCTGTCACCCAGTACACTTCATTCATCGCCGTCGTTACTCCCGCTTCATGTCCCCTGACTGGAAGGCTGCCAGCTTTCAGGCGTCAGCTATCGGCCGATCGCATGGCTGATAGCGGAGAGCTGGTAGCTGAAAGCCCTCGTCTATTGAAGGCAGGCGCCCGGCCTCATCGACCGGGCGCCCGCTGTTCGAGTCACGTCGCGCGTCCCGCGGACGCGCACGTCCGCCGATTACGTTGGTGAAGATCGTGTTGACCTTGGCGCCCAGGAGGGTAATACCCGCCATGGCCACAATGATGATGAGGGCCAGCATGACGGCGTACTCAGTGGCCGTCGGGCCGTCCTCGCTGACGATGAACTGCTTCGCTCTCTTGACCAGTGCCTGCATCAATCTCTCCTTTGCGTGTTGCGGGCCCGCACCTTGCGGGTCCGTCGCCAGAGGCCGGTCCGGCGTCGTTTCCCTGCCGCCTTCCCGTCCACGTCTCAAGCCCCGTCGCCTTCGGGCGCGGGAGCGTCAGCTCGGCGGATCCCCTGCCGAGATCCCTTTACCGCTTCATGATCAGCTTTGTGTCCCCCGCCCCGTGTGATCCACCTCCGGGCGGGCCCCCTTCCCTGAGGCCTTTCAGGCGACGCTTTCAGCCCCGCCGCGGTGTCGAGCAGGACGATCAGATCCTGGTCACCACACACCGCAAATCGTCGAAAGGCACCCGAAACATAAAAAACAAAACCGCGCCGGGCAAATGATTCGCGCCATTTTCCCACCTGTCCCTCACGCGCGGTCCGATACGCGCGGACGAGGGCGCCGGAGAGCGCCTTTTATGGGCTCCCGACCCTCGAAGCGCCTGCCCACCTTGCCCAGGCGGAGTGGAGCGTACGATGAAAAAACGATCGGCGGGAGATCAGGGGGAATCGCGCGCGGCAACCCGACAGGCGGTTCAGCTACGGCGCGGTGCGGGAGGCGGTGTTTTCGTCGCGCGGCCTGCCGAGCATGTCTCGGATCATGTCCGCCGGCGTACGGGAGATCACTCCCCGGCTGGCGTCGTACGTCCGCAGGTACCGTTCAGCCGCCTGCCGCAGCGGGGCGAAGCCGAACTCGCCGCGCCACTGCCGCCGATTCAGTTCCTCGATGATGCCA
>CAYVVX010000444.1:0-1706 GCA_964455315.1 uncultured Planctomycetales bacterium
TATGCTGGTTTTTACGCAGTTTTTCGTTTTCGCTCCATGAAGTACTCCACGCTGTAGGGGCGGTTGTTCTTGAGCATCGCATAGACCACATCCGAGAGTCGCCGGGCCAGACGCAGGCGGGCGGCTCCTCCGCGGACGCCGCGGGCCTGCAACTGCTGGCAATACGCCCGGGAGACCGGTTCGTGCTGCATGGCGGTCAGGGCCAGTTGCAGGAACACCCGCTTGAGCCGGTGGTTGCAGCGCTGATTCTTCACCTGACGCGGACTGCGCCCGGTGCTGTCTGATCGCGGGGCCGTGCCGTTGTACCGCGCGAAGCGATCCGCCGTGGCGAAGCGGTCCACCGAGAGAATCTCCCCGTGGATGGTCGCCGCGATCACCGTGCCCAGGCCCTTCATGCCGGTCAACGGCGTTCGGATCTCCTTCAGCACCTCTTTCATCCGGGCCTCCAGGCCCTTGATCTGATCCACCACGTAGCTCAGATGACGGGCGGTCGTGCGGATGTCGTCGGCCCGGTCCGCCCAGCGCCGCGAATTCTTCCCACCCAGACCGGCCACCAACTGCCGGGCCACTTCGTGGATATGCCAGGCCTTGCGACTCGACTTGACCTTGCCCAGACGATGCCCGCTGGCCCGGTCGAGCAGCTCCGCGATGGTCTCCGGATCGGACCCGGCCGCCTCCAACGGCGTGGGATAAGCCTGCCAAAACGCCAGGGCGGCCACTCCCTGAACTTCGCTGAAAAAGCTCTGGTAATCGACCAGCCAGACCATACGCAGCATGTGATGCAGCTCATTGCAGGCGGTGATCCGCTCCCGCGTCCAGCGCTGGTGTCGCCGGGAAAGCCGCCGCAGACGGTCATGCTGATCGCCTTGGGCATCCCGCTCCAGCACCACCCGGGCCGGCACCCGGCACAGATCAGGCTGAAAGATCAGCAGCCGGGCCACCGCTTCGGCGTCGTTGAGATCGTTCACATCCGCCTGGATCACTTCACGGAAGCGGGCCACCTTGGTTTCCGACACCACCATCAGCTGGAACCCGGCCTGATCCAGGTAACACTCCAGACCCTCACCGAAGGCGGTCGTCTCCTCGATACCGATGGTCAGTCGGCCGCCGCTTTGCTGTGACCACTCGCCCAGCAGCTTGGCCAGAAGGCCCATGCCGGCGATGCTGTTGGCGATCTCCCGACGTGCCAGCCGGTAACACGACCCGGCCAGCAACGCCACCACGGCATGCTTGTCCAGCCCGGGATCGATGCCGACCACGATCCCGGCCGAAAGATCGAGACCCGCCTTCTCAGGCCGGACCACGCGAGGGTGACTCATGACCATCCTCCAGTTAGAATAAAGTCGCCTCTCCTGGATCGAAGCCAGTTAAACGCTTTCTGGCAGGACTTTGATATCGTTCTCCAGGAGAGGCCTTTGCGCCGGTGGCAGTCAGGGGTGAGCCTTGAAGCAGGCTACAGCAGCCTTGCCGGCGCAAAGCCCATCCTAAAGCAGAGAATGGACCCTATCTTAACTGGCTACAGGCCGCCGCCCCGATGGGGCGGGATGGGGCGGGATAAGGCGGGATGGGGCGGACAGAATATACCAGAGTAAAAGAGTAGTGAATACAGGCAGTGAGCCCTTCGGGGCCAAAGAGCGGAACGGCCCGCGGTGGTGGCGCGGCTGGAGTACAAGGTCGCCAGCCTCGACATCGAAATCACCTCGTCC
>CAYVVX010000444.1:1716-5086 GCA_964455315.1 uncultured Planctomycetales bacterium
GGAGAAACGGTGCGGGTCGGCTGCGTCCTGCGCGACGACGCAAGCACGGAGCGACCGGGGCACGTCCTGTGGCTGGGGGTGTCCGACCCGGCGGGAGCAGCGCGACCATACTACGGAGCGATGCTCGCGGGCGAGGATGCCCGGCAGTCGTGGGAGATCCCGCTGGCGCTGAACGATTCGGACGGCACATGGACCATCACCGTGACCGACGTGATCAGCGGTGCGAAGGGGAAGGCCGCGCTCCAGGTTGCGCCACGCTGAAACCGTGCGCCATCGGGTACCAACATCAGTGCAGCGACTTCAGGTACGCCACCACCGCGGTCGCGTCCTCGCGGCTCATCTTGAAGGGCGGCATCGGTGCCCGGGGGGTGTAGCCGCGCGGGGCCTTGCCGGTCATCAGCAGTTGGACGGCGTCGTTCACGTCCCAGCCGGGCAGGCCGGCGATGTCGGGGCACTCGAAGGCCCAGTCGCGGTTTCGCCAGGGGGATTTCAGCGGCATGGCCGCCCCCCGCAGCAGGCGGCGCTCGTCCAGCCGTCCGTCGCTGTCGCGCGGGCTGTGGCATTGCACGCACATGGCGACATGATGAACAAGATACTCGCCGTGGCGGATCAGTTCCTCGGGCGAGCGACGGGGCGGCTCGGTGCGGCCCCCGTCCGACGCGCCCCCGCCTTCGACGGAGCGCGTCGCCTGGCCGGCCGCCAGGAGCGCCCCGCCACCCAGCACCAGCACTGCCAGCAGAGTCCTCACGGTTGAATCCTCCTGTCGATCGCGGCCCGTCGACCGGTTCGGCGTCTCACGCCAGGGCGTAGTGCCCATCGCTGCCGCTGCGGCTCGATGATCGTATAGACCCGCGCCCCGGGCAAGTCAACGCATGTGCGGCGATCGGGGTCTGATGGGGCACCGCCGGCCAAGGTGTAGCGAACCCGCGCAGGGGTCGATATACTCGCATGGGTTCGTACCGGACCGGCTTGTCTTTCACCATCGACAACCCTCGCGGGCGGGAACGAAACGCATCTTTCGGGGGATCGGCGGCAGCGGAGGACACGCCCGGTCTGCTGCTCCGTTTCCGGGTACCGAGGGAGACAGGCTCGACCACTTGATGCCGGGACGCCCCATGACCGACGCATCGGTCAACGCCAGCTCGCTGTCACTGTCCGCACCGGACCGAACGTCGCCCGGTTTCCCGCTCCACCCCCTGGCGGCGATGCCGCTTTACCTGGCCGTCTACCTGCCGCTCAGCTACCTCACCCTGGCATTCCGCACCGACAGCGCGGTGACGCCGTGGTATCCGCCGGCCGGGCTCCACCTGGCCCTGGTGCTGCTGTACGGCCCGTGGGCCGGGCTCATGGTGATATTCGCGGCGATACTGAACGTGCTGGCGTTCCCCGGGCTTCGGGAATCGATGGTCAGCGTGGCGGCGTATCCGCTGCTGACCGCGGCCGGTCCGCTGATCGCGGGCACCCTGGTCCGCCGGTTCCTGCCCGGCGGGCTGGTCCGGGTGCGCCTGCGCGGGATGGCGCTGTTCGTTCTGATCGTTCTGGTCACGCCGGCGCTGATCAGCGTGCCCTGGGCGTTCAACATGGGCAAGAGCCCGGCCGACGGCCATGAATTCCTGTCGGACATGCGCAACTTCTGGCTGGGCGACGCGATCGGCATCCTGACCGTGACGCCGTTCGCGATGGTGATGTGTCGCCCCCGGGAATGGCTGCGCGAGATCCGGGCCTGGCGCATGACGCCGGAGGAAGACCCGGCCCGCTGGCGGCTGAGCGAGTTTGGCGAATGGGCGGCCTGGCTGGCATGCACCGCGCTTACCCTGCACGTGGTTTTCGCGGTGGAAGTTTTGCCCACCTTTCACAGCTTCTACCTCTGCTTTCTTCTGATCATCTGGATCGCGGTGCGGCGGGGGATCGCCGGCAGCGCGGTGGGGGCCCTGATCATCAGCTTCGGCTCCACGCTGATCAGCCAGGGATCGATTCCCAGGGATGAGCAGCCCAACGTGCAGCTGTTCATGATCACCCTCACCCTCGCCGGGCTGTTTCTCGGCGCGGCCATCAACGAGCGGCGGCTCTCGCTCGGCGGGCTGGCCGAGGCCGAGTCGCGACTTCAACTGACCCTGCGGGCGGCCAACATCGGCTTCTGGGAATGGAACATCCAGAACAACGACGTCTTCCTCGACCGCCAGTGGAAGCGACAGCTCGGCTGCAGCGATGAGGAACTGCCCAACCGCTTCGGCACCTGGGAGGCTCGACTCCACCCGGAGGACCGCGGGCGCATGGACGAGGTCATCACCCGCTACATCCGCGAGCCCTGGACCGACTACGAGGAAGAGTTCCGCCTCCGTCACCAGGACGGCTCCTACCGCTGGATGCTCGCCAGGGGCAGGCTCATCTACGATCCCCAGGGGCGACCCTGGCGCATGGTGGGTGTGCACGTGGACATCACCGAGCGCAAGCACGCCGAGCAGGCCCTGCGCGAAAGCGAAGCCAGGACGGCCGCCATCGTCGCCGCGGCCATGGATGCGATCATCACCGTGGACGAGCAGCACCGCATCGTCATGTTCAACCAGGCGGCGGAGGCGATGTTCCGCTGCCCGGCGGAGGAGGCCATCGGCATGCTGGTGCATGCCCTCCTTCCCGAGCGCTTCCGCGGGCAGCACGGCGAACAGATCGATCGCTTCGGGGCCAGCGGCGTGACCAATCGCCGGATGGGGGCGCTGGGCAGCATCAGCGGACTGCGAACCTGCGGGGAAGAGTTTCCCATCGAAGCGTCGATCTCCCAGATCAGCCGCGGAGGGCGGCGGTTCTACACCGTGATCCTGCGCGACATCACCGAGCGCGCTCGCGCCGAACAGGCCGTGCGGCAGGCGGAGCAGGAACTGCGGGCTCACCAGCAGAACGAGCGCGAGCAGGTCGAAGCCGAGCTGACCCGGCTGCGCGAGGAACTGGTCCGCAAGACGCGGCTGGCGACGCTGGGACAACTGGCCGGCTCCATCGCCCACGAGCTGCGCAACCCGCTGGGGGCGGTCCGCAACGCGGCCTACTTCCTGCGCTCGTCCGGCAACCTGGACCCGGCGATGCGCGAGCGGCACCTGCGGATCATCGAGGCGGAGGTATCCACATCCGACCGGATTATCAGCGATCTGCTGGAAATGAGCCGCGGAAAGATCCCGCAGAAGCAGGAGGTGGATCTCGAGCCGGTGCTCCAGGCGGTCCGGGCCAAGCTGCCCGGCGGCCCGAGCCTGGAGTGGAACCTTTCGCTGGAAGTCGATCCCTTCCATGTTTATGCTGATCCGGCCCAGATCGCCCAGGTGTTTCAGAACCTGCTCACCAACGCCGAACAGGCCATGAACGGCGCCGGGCGCATCACCAT
>CAYVVX010000445.1:0-5054 GCA_964455315.1 uncultured Planctomycetales bacterium
GAAACCGCTTCCATCGTACCCTCATGCATGGCGTATCCTCCGTAAATGGGTGTCCTATTGCACCACCCAGGATACGCCGCCTTTTTCAAACCGCCATCCACAGGAAATGGATATAGCTCACGCACGATTCCCCGGACTTCGCGGTGAGCATGGAAGCCTACGAGCCCACATGCCACCATCATGCATAGAGCGACGATGATGATCGCCAGCAAATAGACTGCACGAGTCCACAGGCCGAGGCTTCCGAAGAAGGGTCGTTCCGTCTCAGGAAGTCGATCGTAAGCTGCGAAGGCTACCCACAAGTACACTGGAATTGCCACACAGGCGATCAAACAAATCATTCCAGCTACCAGCGTAACCGATCGAATGGTCCTGAATCGCTGAAACGCTATCTCACCATCGTCGTGGTCCATGGTGACGTCCCCGACGCCGTTCACTGCCCTACCGGCTCGCTCCGCACCTCGAAGCTGTAATCCCACGCATCGAAGTACAGGTTCCGCGCCGCGCCGTCCTTGCCGATGACTTCCACCTCGCCGCGCTGAAAATCGGCCGGCTCGCTGCGCGGGCTTTGTTTGGCGGGCGACAGCTCCGCGCCGTAGTCCAGGTTGACGATCAGCCGATACGCGTCCAGGCGCCCGAAGTTGAACTCGCGGATGGCCGGGTCGTCGGAGACCTGCAGGCCGTGTGAGGCGTCCGCCGGCAGCCAGCCCCACGGCTCCACGTAAAACTCCGCCCAGTCGTGCATGTTCCAGTCGGTCGGATGGGTCTGCCATCCCGACTGCCACCGCGCCGACACCCCGGCCGCGCGGCACAGCGTGATGAACAGCATCGACTGAATGCCGCAGTCACCCCGGCCGCTGGTCAGGCACTTCATCGAGAAGCTGGGGATGATCCCGTACTCCTGCTCCGCGCAGTAGCGGATGTGGCCGTCGATGAAATGGAAGATCCTGCGGGCCTTCTCCAGCGGGTTGGTCTCGTCGCCGACGATACGCTCGGCGGTGGCTTTGATCTCCGGCGTGAACACGATATGCGGCGGGCGCTCGGCGAGGTACGGCCCGGCCGCGTCGCGGTCCACCGGCCTGGCGAAAAGCGGGTCGAGCCGGGGCACATACGCGGAGCAGACGTAAGTGAACTCCTCGCTGAAGGTGAGCGGCCTGACGGGCTCCTCGACGACCTGCTCGAAGTACACGGTGCGCTGGGCGGCGCCGGAGCGGACACCTTTGAGTCCGTCGTCCACAGCCACCGGCGCGACCACCGCCCCCTCCGGCGAGGTCCGAACCAGTTCCACATCGCGCTGTTGTCGGTACACCTGCGGCATCGGCAGCCAGCAGCGGACGCGATCACCCGCCTCGAGCCCGGCAGCGGCCGGATCGACGGTCACGGCGAAGCGGATGCGGTGCCGAACCGGGGCGACCTCGGGCGAGCCGGACGACTCGGCCTCAGCCAGCGCCTGCTTCATGTGGTCGACCATGCGGAACGCGTCAGCAGCGGGCGGCGGCGCGGCCTGCTTCCCGGCGTGCTCATCGCGACGACGGCGGGCCTCCTCACAGAAGCGGAACAGGTTCGACGGCTCGCGGTTGAAGACCCGCACCTGCCCGTCGATGGTCTTCCACTGCAGCGTTCCTGCCGAGCGCCAGCGGTCGATGTCGTCGATGGTCGCGTCGGGAATCGACCGCTGCACCTTCTTCAGCAACCCCTCCGGCGTCAGGTTGTACTCGCGGCGGTAGCGGCCGATAACGTCCAGCATCTGGCTCCGGGCTTCTGCCTCGCTGGCCCGGCCGGGGCGCGACTGGAGCAGCAGCTCCGCCTCGGCCAGCCGCCCGTTCTCCAGCAGCGTCCGCGCCTGCACCACCAGGCGATCGTCGCTGGTCCAGCACAGCAGCGCCCCGGTACCGCCTTTCAAAGAGCTCTCCTCCGCCTTCGCGATACCGGGCTTCATGCACACGCCCCCCAACAACATCATCACCGCCAGGAGACTCACACGACGAGGCATACCCTCACTCCCTGCCGCGGGCCGCGGCCACCATCGCCTTCAGATTCGCCTCCGGCACCGCCGCCGGATCATAGGTACAGCCCGGCGTGATCAGGATGGGCCGATCCTTCGCCTGCCGCAGGGCGTCGCGCACCTGCACGGCGACCTCGTCAGGCGTGCCCATCGGCAGCGTCTTCAGGTTGTCCACCCCGCCGGCGATGGCCGGGCCGACCCGGTCGCGGGCGTAGGCGATGCTCGGCCCGGCGGCGCGATCCGCCCAGTTGAGCACCTGCACGGGGTAATCGGCGAACCGGCGAAAGTCGCGCGGCTTGCCACAGATGTGGAGGAAGTTGAAGCCCGCCCCGCCGACCGCGTCCAGGATGCACAGATCAAGCGGTCGGACCACATCATCATAGGTCCCGGCCGGGTTCGGAGCCCGATCCACCCAGTCGTCGCGGACGGAGAGGAAGATGCCGTCGGCACCGGCCGCGACGCAGCGCTTTGCGAACGAAGCCAGGGTTGAGGCAATCGCCGCAAGCGCCGCCAGCATGGCCGGGCGATCCTCCTTGAGCAGCTTCGCGAGCAGGTCGTCGCGCTCGTCGGCACCGTCCATCTTCGGCGGCCCATGTACCCGGTGGACGGGTCCGGTCCAATCGCGCAACGTCGCCCACGGGTTGAACATCGTCGCGACCAGCATCACATCCGCGCCGACCCGCTCGCGAAGCCGGCGGATGACGTCGAGCTGGTCCGCGAACTCACCTGCGTCGCCGGGGACGGCCGCGATCCGCTTGAGACCCGCGGCATCGCCCAGCACGTCCAGGCCCCCGCGCGGAAATGGGTGATCGTTCATCACTTTCAGGAAATCGAGCCCGAATCGCTCGAAATGACGCAGGTGGGCATCCACGGCCGGCTGACCGGAGACCTGCTCAGGCGGAAAGTGGCACCAGAAGGACACCGGCGGGCGATCGGGCATCCGCCGTTGCAGCACGGCCTGGACTCGTTGGCGAGGTGTCATGACCAGCGCACTGTATGCCGGGTACGGTGCCGCGGCAAGCAGCCCGCACCACCGAATTGACCCATCTCCGAGCGGGCCTTATCTTCGCCCCACCGTTGACTCCCGCGAACAAGGAGCCGCTCATGCAGACCGAAGAAATGACCGCGATGCTGCCCAGACTCCAGGCGGCTCTCGACTGCGCCCAACGGCAGGTCCGCCGCCTCGTCGAGAACCACCCGGACTACTTCCCCATGTACACCATGCAGGGCAAGTGGATGCACGGCGGCGAGTTGTGGACCCACTGGTGCGAAGGGTTCCTGCCCGGCATGATGTGGATCTTCCACGAGGAGACCGGCGATGCCTGGTGGCGCGAGAAGGCCGAGCATTACAGCCGGCTGCTCGAGCATCGCAAGGACGACCGCACCGTCCACGACCTGGGCTTCATCTTCTACCACGGAACCTACCGCCGCTGGTACGACGCCACCTGCCGGGCCGGCATGCCCGACCCGATCATCCGCGAGGTGGTCTTCCACGCCGGGCGCACGCTGGCCATGCGCTTCAAGGAGAAGGGCGCCTACCTGCGCTCGTTTGTGGCCGACGAGTCGCTGTTCATCGACATCATGATGAACGTGCCCATCATCCTGTACACGGCAAGGGAGACCGACGACGCGAAGCTGCTCGACATCGGCAGCCGCCATTGCGCCACGTCGCGCAGGTACCTGGTCCGGGGCGACGGCTCGACCTCGCACGAGGGGCTGTTCGATCTGAACACCGGCGAGTTCCTGAAGCAGACCACCCACCAGGGCTGGCGCGGCGACTCCTGCTGGTCGCGCGGGCTCGCCTGGGCGCTGTACGGCTTTGCCACCAGCGGCCGGATCGTCGGCTTCGAGCCGTGGCTGGCGACGTCACGGCAATGCGCCCAGTACCTCATCGAGAAGCTGGCCGACGACCCGGTTCCGCCATGGGATTTCGACGCCCCCGCCGACTCGCGAACCCAGAAAGACAGCTCCGCGGGCGCCATCGCCGCGGCCGGTCTGTTCGAGCTCGCTGATGCCGCGGTGACCGTGGGCAGCGAGCAGGCTCGCGAGCGCCAGTACCTCCAGCACGCGGCGCTGCGCTGCCTGCTGCCGCTGTGCCAGCCGCCCTACCTGGCATCGGACGATGCGTCGTGGGAGGGCATCCTCAAGCACGGCGTGTATCACCGCAACAAGGGCCTGGGCGTGGATGAGTCGGTGATGTGGGGCGACTACTTTTTTGTGGACGCCCTGCAGCGGGCCATTCACTGCCTGAAAGCGGCAAGGCACTGACCGCTCGGATCGCCACCCGCTTCAGCGAGCCTGCTTGCGGACGATCATGTCGAACTGCCGCTTCATCGAGCGGTACAGCCCGACGATGATCCCGGTGTACAGCGCCACCGCGATCAGACAGCCCACCGCCAGCATGATCTGGATATCCACCGTGCGCATCCCGCCGCCGATCGCGTCCTTGAGCGCCGCCGGCTCGATCAGGAAGTACACGCTGGTGACGAAGGTGATCGGGATCATCACCGGGCCCACCGGGCCCATGGACAGCGCCGCCATGCCGCACATGCCCAGCCCGAACCCCAGCACCACCAGCAGGCCCACCGTCGCCAGCACCGCCTGCATCGAGCGGCGGTTCTTCAGCGACATGTTCAGCCCCAGGATGCAGACCAGTGCCGCGTAGACCGCCAGCAGGAAGGGCAGCAGGAGGGCCGAAATCAGCGGCACGATGGGCCCGGTCTTCGGCCCGCGAACCGCGTCGATCAATGCGAAGGCCAGCACCGTCGCCGCCGGCACGATCATCAGCGGCACGGCGAAGCTGATCAGCCCGCGCACCTTGCCCCACAGGATGTATTCGCTGGTCAGCGGCGTGGTCAGCAGCAGATCCAGCGTCTCCGAATCGCGCTCCCGCGTGATCGCCGTCGCGGCCGTGTTGGCGGCCATCAGCAGCACGATCATGAACTCGATGAGCACCAGCCCCTGCAGCGCCGGAAGCACGGTCGGCCCGCTGCCCGGGGTCTGAAGGTAGTAGATCAGCAGCACCAGTCCCAGCACGGCGCCGGCGGCG
>CAYVVX010000446.1:0-5053 GCA_964455315.1 uncultured Planctomycetales bacterium
GTAGCTGCCGTGACGGTTGAAGTCCAGGATGTCCCAGCGGAGGATGTGATTTGACCAGCAGGCCTCCAGGAACTTCCCGGTCTTGTCGCGGTCGACGCCCCACATCAACTCGTAGAAGGGCAGGTTGCACTTGAGCTCGTGCTTGCCGGCCAGCTTCCTGGTCCGCCCCTCACCGATCGGCTGCTGGGTGGTCAGGTCCAGCGCCGCGTGGCCGCCCCAGAAGAGCATTCCGCTTTCGTGCTGAAGGTGATCGAGGGCGTAGCGGGTGATCTTCTTCGCTTCGTGCTCATAGACCGGATCGGCGGTCACCGCGGAGAGCCCGACCAGCACCTTGAGGAAGTGCTGCTGGCTGCCGAAGTTCGACAGGACCGACTCGCGCGGCATCTGCCAGTCCTCGGCTTCCCTGGCCGGGAGCTTCCAGATCGCCGGCTCCAGCGTGTCCACGTTCAGCCCGTCGACCAGCAGAGGCGAATGCACCGGCCCGTAGACGTCGCGGCCGTGCGTGAGGACGTTGTCGGCGAAGGTTCGCACGGCGTCGATGTAGCGGGAGTCTGAGGCCTGTTTCCTGGTTCCGCGGCCATTGCTTTCGGGCCGGCCGTCCAGCCAGCCGAGGGAGGTGAGGAACTCATCCATCTGCAGGACGGTGGCCTCATACGCCCGGTTGTTCGCCCGCCCGTAATTGAAGAAGCCATGCCCTTCGCCCGCGAATCCGAACACCTCGCAGCGGTTTTTTGCGTCGCGCATGGCCTTGCCGAAAGCCTCGACCTGGGCGTAGGGCACAGTGCTGTCGATCTTGCCGTGGAAGATGATCGTTGGAGGCAGCCCCTCGCGGACGTGGTCCATCGGCGAGAGATCCAGGGCCGGCGCACCCATCCGTTCCAGAATCCGCGACCACTCTTTCCCTCGAGCCCGGCGGTCGGCGTCGTCAATGGTCAGGTCCAACGCGGGGTTGAACAGTACCAGCGCGTCGGGCCGGGCGCTCATGGGCTTCTCGTCGGTGGTGCCGGTGAAATCCTTCAGCGTCGCGGTCGCCGCGGCCAGATGCCCCCCGGCCGAGCCGCCCCCGGCCGCGATGCGTTCCGGATCGACGCCCAGTTCCTTCGCGTGCGTGCGTACCCAGCGGACGGCCGCCTGGGCGTCGGAGACGCAGTCGACGATACGGGCCTGGTGGCGGCTGAAGACGCGGTAGTCGGCGACGATCGCGACCATGCCGCGCTTGGCGAGGTACTTGGATTGCGGCACGAATTGCCGGATCGTGCCGCTTGTCCAGCCGCCGCCGTAGAAGAAGACGATGGCGGGACGTTGGTCCGAGGGTTTGTGGCCCTCCGGCGTGAAGATGAAGAGGGACAGGGTCGTCGAGCCGGCCGTCTTGTAGACCTTGCTGCGGGCGCCGAGCATGGCGTCGCCGTCGGCGGTTTGTAGACGGTCCTGTGCATCCAGTTGCCCGGATGCCGCCAGAAGGGTGGTCGCCCAGACGAGTGCCGCTCGATTGAGACTATGCTGATTCACGTGGGCTCTCCTCGTACCGGGAATGTTACGGGTTTCAAGCGGTTGACGATTGCGGCATGCCGGGTCGCCACCGGCCATCCATTATCGGGATAACCCTAGGGGATGACACATCCCGGAGGTGCGGGAACGCGCTCGCCGCTCAGGCACGCGCGGAACAGGTCGAGATCGGTGCCGTCGATGTCGCTGTCCCCGTCGAGGTTGGCGCCCAGGCAGTTCGGATTGAGCACGGGAATGTTCTTGCCGGTCAGGCAGGCCTGGAACACGCCGAAGTCGATCTGATCCACGTCACCGTCGTGGTCGAAATCGCCGAGGATGGCCGGCGGGCAGCCCTGCGCGTCGACCGGTGAACCAAAGGCCGTGCCCGGGCAGATGTCGCAGGCATCGCCGATCGCATCAGCGTCGGCGTCTTCCTGCCCGGCGTTCGGATCCCCCGGGCAGTTGTCCTGATCGTTGTCGATCCCGTCGCCGTCCATGTCATCGTCGCAGGCGTCGCCGATGTCATCCTGATCCAGGTCGGCCTGGGCCGGGTTGGGCTCGAGCGGGCAGTTGTCCTGGGCATTGGGCACGCTGTCACCGTCCACGTCCGGGTCGCAGATGTCGCCGATGTGGTCCTGGTCGAGATCCTCCTGCCCCGGATTGGACAGTCCCGGGCAGTTGTCCAGGTGGTCCAGCACGTCGTCCTGATCGTTGTCCACCGGCACGATGGTCAGGATCAGCACGGTGATCTCGGCGTCCTCGAGCGTGAGGGGGAAGGATGCCGGATTGAATCCGGCGGTGACATCCTGCTGCTCCCAGGCCATTCCCGTGGAGTGGGTCAGGCTGGTGTCGCCGCCGGAGGCGTCGTTGCCGGGCTTGCCGAAGCGCTTGAGAATGGCGGAGGTCACCTCGCAGAAGGTGAGGCTCAGGTTGATGGTGACCGGTTGAGCGTCGTCGAAGTTCAGCCCCCAGACCATGACCCGGGAATCGTCGCCGCTGTCCCGGGTGACGTAGACGCGGAAGTCGGCGCTGGCCGGATCGTAGCCCATCTGCTCGCCGGTCATGACCAGGGTGTCGCCCATGTGGGCGACCAGGCCGGCGAATGCTTCGCGCTGGCCCAGGTAGGCGTTGGGCTTGGCCCAGAAGTTGCCGGCCAGCACGCCGTCTTCGGCGAACGTGAAGCATGACTCGGCGATACCCAGGGCGCAGGCCATGGAGGCCTGGATCGTGCCCGGGGCGTCCCAGTTGACGGGGTTCCATTCAGAGGCTATCAGGTCCACGCCGGTCCGGCCGTGCTGGGCGAGGAGGGAGCGCATGCCGGCCGCCCGGTCGTTCAGGTACCGGCCGCAGTTCCGCAGGCCGCTGGCCATCCCCGCGGGATTGCCCCAGGTATTCTTGATGTCGCTGTAGTAGGGATGGTAGCCCACGAAATCGAGCCGCACAGCCGGGTCGGCGGCCAGGGCGTTCAACCACTGTCCACTTCCGTTGGGATCCCACGGGGAGATGAGGCAGGGCCCGATCTTGAGCGCCGGGTCCACCGCCAGCATGGCCTGGCTGACGGTTTTGTACCGGTCGCGGTAGGCGGTCGGGGAGAGGTAGTGACTGGTGAGGAAGTCGCCGTAGCCGCCGAGCTCGGGCTCGTTGCCGATCTCCCAGTAGTCCACCCGCGGAACGGATCCCTCGCCCGGCGCCAGCAGCTTGGACCTGGTGCCCCAGTTCAAGATGGAGTCGTAAACCCGCAAGTCCTCCCCGGCCAACGAGCCTTCCTCGCCCTGGCGATAGGAGGGCAGGATGAAGTTCATGTAGCGGACCCAGTCGGCGGCCAGGCCGTCCGGATTGACGTTCTGACAGACGAAGATGCCGGGGACGGTGGGATGGGCCCAGTCGCGGTAGCCGCCGCCGAAGGCGTTGGCGGTCATCAGTGGAACCGCCTGCTTGTCCCGGGCGGCCTGAAGGAACTCCAGCGTGGTGTATCGCCCGCTCCAGGCCGGCGTGCCCCAGCCGGAGCCGCTGTCGATGTCCCGCCAGTCGTAGCAGTCGGCATCAAGACCCCCGGCCAGGCCGCGGCCCATCGAGCCGATGGTCAGGTTCCAGAGCGGCCCCCATTCGTTGGCACCTACCGAGCGGAAGGGGCATTGCCCGCGGACCCACGGGCTGAACGGGGTGCCCTGGTAGGGGTTGATCACCGGAACTGTCGAGGTGGTGGTCGCCTGCGCGGGGGCTCCCCAGGCCGAGGGGCAGAAGCCGCTCGTACTTCTGGATGCCCGGACGGAGAAGTCATAGGTGAAGCCGGGGAGCAGGCCTTCGACCGTGGTGGCGCCCCAGGTGCTCATGTCCGCCCAGCGCGGGGCGAGCCCCAGGGCGCCGTCGGCCTGGACGTACGACCGGCCACCCACCGCGGGCGCGACCCGGATGGCGTACGTATCGGCAGGGTCGCCGGCGGGGTCTATCGCCGCGTTCACCGATGTGCCGGTGATATCAGACAGGATCGGCGGCGGGGGGGTGGCGCAGGTGGTGGTGCAGGGAGCGGGCACGACGTCGAAGGAGGTCGAGCCGTCGAGCCAGCCGACAATGTAGCTGGTGCCGCCGATGACGCCGTCCGCCGCCCAGGCATCCGCGTCGTTCATGACCGGATTGAACGCCCAGGCGGGCTTGACGGTGAAGGTCCAGGTGACGGTGCGCGATCCGCTGCCGCCGGAAGCGCTGCCGCTGGTGGTCGTCGTGCAGGAAAGGGGCGACAGGTAGGTCACCCCGCCCCATTCATCAGTCCGGTAGGCCCATCGCCCGCCGCCGGTCGCGTCTGCGATGATCCAGGTGCCGCCCCACTGGGTCACGTCGGCGTCGGTCTTGCCCCAGTTCATGTAGCCCCGGCCGTTGGTCTGGATGCCTCCGGCTTCGGTGTAGTTGAAGAGGACGCGGATGCAGCGGATGCTGTTGTATCCGTCAGCATCGGTGAAGGTCAGCGACACGGTGTAAGGGGTCCCATCGTCGGCGATCAGTGTGGCGGCGTTGACTTGGGGGTGGCCGGTGAGCACCGGGGGCTGGGCGGCCTGGGTGTCCGCACCAATGCAGTAAACCAGAACGACCACGAAGGTGTTGACAAGGCGCAGGTGTGACGGCGACAGGGCCCGCATGGATGAGCAGCCTCTCCGCAACCTTCAGGACGGGTGGCCGAGCGCGGCGGACTGCCCGGTCGGCGTGAATCAATTGCCTGGGGCGGTCACTCCGGATCGCCGGGTGCCGCAAAAGCATTATACCATGCCCGGCCCGGTTTCTCGCGCGGGGGATTGGCATTGAGGATGGTGCCCGAGCCCGGGGATGTCTCATGCCGGGCGTCAGTCCATGATCCACTTGCCGCTGCGATACATGTCCAGCGTCCGCTGCAGCCATTCCTGGGCGGGTTCGTCCACCTCGCCGTGCCCCCAGTAGGCCTTGTCCGGTTTCAGGGCGAGCAGCTTCTCGATGCTTTTTATGGACTCATCCAGGGCAAAGGACGGGCTGCCGGTCCAGCCCGGCTGACCGGTATCGCGGATGAGATCGCCGGTAAACACGGTCCGCCCCTCGTCGG
>CAYVVX010000447.1:0-3071 GCA_964455315.1 uncultured Planctomycetales bacterium
CGTCGGCGAGGATCGAGACGGAGTGCACTATGGGTTGGGAAGGCTGGTTCACCATCGCGATCGTGGCGATGGTGTTCCTGGGACTGGCCAAGAGCTGGGGGCCACCGGACGCCCTGATCCTCGGCGCGACCATCGCCGCGGCGCTGGCCAGGATCATCGACGTCGAGGAGGCCTTCCGCGGTTTCGCCAACGAGAACATGCTCACCGTGGCGGCCCTCTTCGTCGTCGCGGCGGGCCTGCGCGAAACCGGGGCCCTGGACATCCTCGGCGGCCGGGCCCTGGGCAAGGCCCGTTCCGAGCGCGGGGCCCTGCTGCGCATGTCCCTGCAGGTCAGCGGCATCTCCGCCTTCCTCAACAACACCCCGGTGGTGGCCATGTTCGTCCCGGTGGTCACCGACTGGTGCCGCAACCACCGCATCTCCCCCTCGCGGCTGCTCATGCCCATCTCCTTCCTGGCCATCCTGGGCGGCATGTGCACGCTGATCGGCACCAGCACCAACCTGGTGGTCAACGGCCTGATGACCGAGTACGCCGCCGCCAGCAACGATCCGGCCGTGCGCGAAGCCCTCCACCCGATGAGCCTCTTCGAGCTGGGCAAGGCGGGCCTGCCCATGGCCGTGGTCGGCATGGTGTACCTGCTGCTCATCGGGCGGAGGCTGCTGCCGGACAACAAGGATCTGCTCGAACAGCTCGGCGAATCGCGCCGCGAGTTCATGGTCGACATGCTGGTCTCGCCGGGCTGCAAGCTGGCCGGCCAGAGCGTCGAGGCGGCCGGGCTGCGCCACCTGCCCGGGCTGCACCTGGTCGAGATCAGCCGCGGCGAGGAGATCATCTCGCCGGTCCGCCCGGACCGCGTGCTGGAAACCGGCGACCGGCTGAGTTTCACGGGTGTGGTCAGCAACATCGTTGACCTGGAGCGCATCCCCGGCCTGCTGCCCGCGTCCGACGGCGGCTACGACTCCAAGACCGCGGCCGAGCGCAACCGCCGCCTTTGCGAAGCGGTCATCTCCAACACCACGCCGCTGATCGGCAAGAGCATCCGCGACGCCGACTTCCGGGCCCGCTACAACGCGGCCATCATCGCCGTGCATCGCGGCGGCACCCGCCTGAAGGGCCGCATCGGCGACATCGTCCTCCGCGCCGGCGACACCCTCCTGCTGCAGGCCGGCCCGCACTTCGTCCGCGCCCACCGCAACGATCCCGAGTTCTTCCTGGCCACCAGCGTGGAGGAATGGCGCCCGCTGCGTCACGATCGCGCCTGGCTCTCCATCGGCCTGCTGGTGCTGCTGATCGGGCTGCTGGCCACGGCCAAGATGACCGGCGTGCCCGAGGTCATCTCCGCGTTCGTCATCGCCGGCGCGATGGTGGCGACCCGCTGCCTGTCGGCGTCGATCGCCCGCCAGAGCGTGGACTGGCCGACCTTGATCGTCATCGGGGCCAGCTTCGGCCTGGGCCGGGCCCTGGAAAAGTCCGGCGCCGCCGACGCCGTCGCCGACCTGGTCGTGCATGTCACCAGCCTGGCCGGCGACACCGGCACCACCACCGGGGCCATCGCCACCATCGCCGCGGTCTACCTGATCACCATGCTGCTGTCGGAGCTGATCAGCAACAATGCCGCCGCGGCACTCCTGTTGCCTCTAGGGCTGACCATCGCCGGCACCCTCGGCGTCAATCCCCGCCCCTTCGCCATGGCCATCGCCCTGGCTGCGTCGGCCTGCTTCGCCTCGCCCATCGGCTACCAGACCCACCTGATGGTCTGGGCCCCGGGCGGCTACAAGTTCAGCGACTTCATCCGCGCCGGACTGCCCCTGGACATCATCCTCTGGATCATGGCCTCGATCCTGATCCCCATCGCCTGGCCGCTGTGATGCCCCGTCGGGGGCAAAGGCCGGCGGGACGAATCCCCCGCGGCTCACCTGCTGAAGATGAGCCAGCCGAACCGCTCCGGCTGGTGATAGTTGATCTGCACGGTCGGGGACCAGGCGGAGTATTCATCCTTGTCGGTCGCCGGGCGGTCGATGCGGTAGAGGTTCCAGCGCCACTTCTGGCCGGGCAACGGCGGCAGGTCCGAAGCCAGCACCAGCGACTCGAAGGGAATGGCGATCTCGACCGTCCAGCCACGGTCACCGACGGCTCCCCTGCCCTTGCCGGAGCCCAGCGACCCTTCCAGGGTGGTTGCGGTCATCAGCCCGGCACTCTCGTACTCGCGCATGGCCTGGAACCGCCGCCCGCCGCCGGGATTGAGCACGAACATATCCAGCACCGTGTTGTTAGGGCTTACCTCCAGTTCGAGGTAACTCTTCCCGTCCAGGTTGCTGTCCACGAACACCTCGACCACCTCGTGCTCGTAGATGTCGCCGTCATGCTGATCCGTGGCGGCCCAGATGTCGTTGTCGACGCACTGGAAGCCGATGCACAGGTGGTTGTCCGTCCAGAACGCCCGCACGGTGGTCGGCTGGCGCGGAGCGGACCCGTTGTCGGCCCGCACCAGCTCCATCACCGCGGCCCGCTGCCATGCGGGTTCGTCGAGCCGGCCATCCACCCGGGGTGCCTCCGAGCTGTAGCGGCAGACATACCGGGGCAGATCGCCTCCCGGTCCGCCGCAGCCGGCCATCACCGCCAACAACACCCACGAACCCGTCAGCTTCCACATCGTCGCGCTCCTGCACCGTCGCCATGCGTGTTGCCGCCCATTCACCCCGGCTCAACCCGCGGAACCTGTTCGTTCAGGGCCCGCCGCAGCGCCTCCGCGTCGATGTGCCGGCCGATGCAGACCATCATCACCGGCGGCTGACCGCCTTCGCGCAGCGGCGCCACCTGGACGAAACTGCCCACCCGGTTGAAGAAAAAGGTGCCCGCTTCCCCACTGAACCGCACGAACCCCTTGGCCCGCACCACCGCCTCGGGCAACCCGTTGAGATACCGCTCAAACGCCGCCCGCTCCACCGGCTCCGGCAGCTTCGCGGCGAAGCTGTTGAACGAGGCGTGCAGGTGCAGGTGGCGATGCTCCGCGGCCGGCGGCGCGAGCTCGCCGGCATGATCCAGCAGCAGCCCCAGATCCACGCGGGCCT
>CAYVVX010000447.1:3081-5043 GCA_964455315.1 uncultured Planctomycetales bacterium
CATCATCGGCCGGCGGCGGGGCCTCGATGTCAATCACCGCCACCATCAGCCGCGGCACGATCACCGGCAGCAGTGACGGCGCGGTGAGCTGGTGGATCACCTCCAGCGGCTCGGCCAGACCGGAGGTCTCGATCAGGAACAGGTCGAACCGCCGCAGCGACAGCAGCGTGTTCAGCGACTCGGCCAGGTCGTCGCCAAGCTGGCAGCACATGCAGCCGCCGGGCAGCTCCAGCACGTTGCCGCCGCCGGCCTTGCCCTGCAGCAGATGAGCGTCGACGTTGAACTCGTCGAAATCGTTGACCACCAGCCCGACGCGGACACCACCGGCGATGGCCTCATCGAGCAGATGGGACATCAGCGTGGTCTTGCCGCTGCCCAGGAAACCAACCACGACGAACGTCGGGATGGGCCCGTCCCCGGCGGCGGCGAGCGTCGGATGGTCGCGAAGCGGCATCGGATACGTGACCTTTCTTCGTGGCGAACCGGTCTCCGCGAGGAACCCTACAGACGGCACGCGGCGATGATCGCCTCGGCGCCGCCGGCACGGAGTTGCTCCACCACCGCCGCGGCGGCCTTCAACGGTTGATCCGCCGGCGACTGCGACGCGGCGCGGATCGTCTGCTGTCCGCGCGGATCGGCCACCAGCGCCCGGCAACTCAGTGTGTTGTTTGCGACCGTCGCCAGCACGGCCACCGGCGCCTTGCATCCGGCATCCAGGGCATCGAGCACCGCCCGCTCGCAGCTCACCGACGCTTGCGTTGCGGCGTCGTTCAGCGGTGCCAGCAGCGCGACGACCCGCGCGTCGCCCGCGCGCCCCTCGATGGCCAGCGCCCCCTGCCCCGGAGCCGGCAGACACACGTCGATCTCGAACGGGTGCGTGACTTCCGCCACCAGCGACGCCCGCTTGAGCCCGGCCATGGCCAGCACAGCGCCGGCACAATCACCGCGCTGCACCTTCCTGATCCGGGTGTCGATGTTGCCGCGCAGGCTGACGAACTGCAGGTCCGGCCGCCTGGCCAGAAGCTGGGCCTGCCGCCGCAGGCTGCTCGTACCCACCACCGCGCCGGCGGGCAGCTCATCGAAAGCCACCGCGCCGGCCGCGACCCAGGCATCGCGCGGATCCTCGCGCACCGGCCAGGCCAGCACGCCGAGCCCGTCGCTGAGCCGGGTGGGCAGATCCTTCGCCGAATGCACCGCGATGTCGATGGAACCCTCGAGCAGGGCCTGCTCGAGCTCCTCGGTGAAGACGCCCTTGCCCCCGATCTCGGGCAGGGGCTGGCCCTGCTGGCGATCGCCGCGTGTGGAGATGATTTCGGTGCGGACCTCGAGCCCGGGATTGGCCTCACGGATGCGGTCGATGACCCACACCGTCTGCGTCCGCGCCAGCAGCGAGCCGCGCGTCCCCACGGTCAGCGTGTTGGGTGATGCCGCTGCACTCACGTCATGGCCTTGATGATCGCGTCAGTGAACTGCTGCGTACCTGCCTTACCGCCGATGTCCCGGGTCAGCTTCTCCGGGTTGCCCTCCTGAAGCACCGCGTCGTAGGCATTCTTGATCTTGTCGCCCGCGGCGGTCTCGCCGAGGTGGTTGAGCATCATCACGCCGCTCATGATGCACGCCAGCGGATTGGCCAGCCCCTTGCGGGCGATGTCCGGCGCCGAGCCGTGGACGGCCTCGAACACGGCACAGTTCTCGCCGATGTTGGCCCCGGGAACGACCCCCAGCCCGCCAACCAGGCCCGCCGCCAGATCGCTGACGATGTCCCCGTACAGGTTCTCCAGCAGCAGCATGTCGAACTTCGACGGATCGCGGACCAGTTGCATGCAGCCGTTGTCGATGATCAGCTCGTCGTACTCCACTTTCCCCAGGTATTCCTGGTACACCTTGCGGGCGCACTCCAGGAACAGCCCGTCGGACATCTTCATGATGTTGGCCTTGTGGAAGCAGGTGATCCGCTTCCGG
>CAYVVX010000448.1:0-2294 GCA_964455315.1 uncultured Planctomycetales bacterium
CCGGGTGGCGGAGCCCTTCGCGCCGGCGGCCTGGGGAACCACGCGGGCCAGCACCAGCGTCTCCGAGCGCGGATATCTGGCCCGCACCGGCTCGGCGTCGATCTCCTCGAACCTCCACGTACTGGCATGGTCCGACCGGAGCTGGTCGGGCAGGGTCAACACCCACACCGGCTCGTCGCCGGCACGGTCGATGGCGGCGGTGAGTTCCGCAGGCGTGTGGATCAGTTCCCAGCGGTGCTGAACGTATGGATACACCGCCGATTGATCCAGGCCCGCCACAAAGAGATGCCCCTCCGGCGGCAGCCCGGCGGTGGCCTGCCGCACGAAGTCCGCGGTGGGCCTGCGGTGATCGCGCCGGGGCATGATCACGCCGCCGACCACAGCGAAGATCACCACCGCCGCCGCCAGGGCGAGCCTGGCCGCGCGGCGCGCCGATGCGGCGTGGACGGGGATGTCCTCGGCGAAGAGCTTCGCGGCCAGCAGGGTCAGCGGCGGCAGGGTCGGGATGGCATAGTGCTTGTGCTTCATCGCCGACGCCAGCAGGACGGCCATGCCGCCCAGGAACCAGGCCCACAGGTAGCGCTGGGCGTGGTTCTCGCGCCGCCTGGCCTCGGCGAGCAGTCGCGGGGCGCGATACAGCAGGGCCAGCCCCCAGGGCAGGATCATCCACGGGATGGCGGCGGCGTAGGTGAGCGGCGATTGCGATCCGTGGACGTGCTGCCCGCGGAAGCGGTCGATGTTGGCATAGACCCACTGCTGCCAGGCGTCATCGCCGGCCTGGTACAGCACCACCCCGTACCACCACAAGCCGACCAGCGGGAACATGACCACGCCCGGCGTCCACAGCACCGCCGCCAGCGGCCGCCACGACCGCCGCAGTGCGCAGAAGGCCAGCACCGTCGCCGCCAGCAGCGCCACCGCCAGCGGCCCCTTGGCCAGGACGCCCAGGCCCGCGAGGGCATGGAACCCCGCCGCCGACGCCGGCGGCAGCTTGTGATCGCCGCCGCTCCAGTGCCACAGCAGGATGCCGTGGGCACCGGCCAGGATGAACGCGAAGGGCAGGTCGATCTCCCCCAGCCGGCCCTGCATGTACATGTACACCATCGTCGCCTGCATGGGCCCGGCCCACCGCCCGGCCGTGACGCCGAAGCAGCGCCACGCCAGCAGCGCCGCCAGCACGCATAACCCGATCGCGCTCAGCGCCGCCGGCAGCCGGGCGGCGAATTCGCTGAAACCGCCGGTGATCGCGAAGCAGCCGGCCGTCATCCAGCTCACCAGCGGCGGCTTGCTGACCCACAGCTCGCCGCCGTAGGTGGTCAGCAGCCAGTGCCCGTCACGCAGCATCTCCAGCGCGGGCAGGGTCACGATCACCTCGTGCGGAGTCAGCGTGCGTGATGAACCCAGAAAGGGAAGGAAGATCGCCGCGGCGACCAGTGCCGCCGGCCACAGGATTATGGACAGGCGGGCCCGTTCCGGAGGTGAAGTGGCCAACGGCTGAACCATGCGCTCACCATACCCCGGCATCATCGCGCGGCCAATCGCCCCGCGGACGGCGCGGGTGCGGTCACGGAGCCGGCGCAGTGGCGCTGCGGTACTCGGGCGGGATAAGATCCGCGTCAAAGACCTGTTCGAGCGTCAGCCGCGGCTTGACCGCGAACGGTCGATACAGCGGATCGCCCAGCAGCATCTGCATCCAGGAGTTGAACGGCACCGTGTAGGCGTACACTTCCGCCAGCGTGAATCGCCCGGTCAGCAGCATGCCGAAAAAGTCTGTGGGCAGCGGCACCGAAAGCAGGTACGGCTCGGCGACCGGCCCCAGCGTCCCGGCGACGCCGTCGTCGAGCATGTTCTTGACCCAGCCGCGTTCCTTGGGGTTCTTCAAGCTCATCGCCTCGAAGCTGGCGATGTGGTAGCCCACCGCGCCGGGCACCCAGTCGAACGCGTCGACGTACTGCCTGAGGCTGTACCAGCCGCAATAGAGCATCGCGTCCGGGCACTTGCCCGTGCCGTACACCTCCGCCTTGTTGTCCAGGCGAACCTTGAGTTCGGTCTCTCGCCACAGCAGCGCGGCCAGGAGTGCCCAGACCCAGTGTGGCGTGCCCTCGATGATGGACCACAGCATGCGCGGCTGGTGGGTGATGATTTGTAGCAACATGGCGTTTCCTTAAAAAGCGTGTGATGAGGAACGCACTGTGGCCGGGCGCTGGCCAGTCATCCACTGGTATGCGACGAACCGGCGATGCAGGGCGCGAATCGCGCCGGGGCGGGCGTGAACGGCGGCGAGCCCGTCAGGC
>CAYVVX010000448.1:2304-5031 GCA_964455315.1 uncultured Planctomycetales bacterium
CACCTTGGGCGAAGCACCGTCCAGCCGGGCGGTCATCATCACCGGCGCGTCCCAGAACGGTTCGGGAATGGTGCGGTGCATGTCCGCGTCGGCCCGCTGCCGCCAGCTTTGCGTGTTGATCACCCAGCGAAACAGGCCGTAGTTGTCCCACCACAGCAGGGCCAGCTCGCTGTCCAGGGCCGCATGGGTCTCCTCCGTCCTGCAGCGGGCCAGGTCCCCTTCCAGGCTGGCCAGCACGCCGCGCATCCCGGAGATCTCGCGGATCATGTCCCGGGCGTCCTCGCGGACCGGATCGGTCAGCGGCAGCGCCAGCAATTCCTGGGCCCGCTCGGCGCCCTGCCTGGCCATGCGCTTGGCTTCGTCGACCTTTTCGGCCGCGGTGGGATGGTCTGCGCGCGGGTTGACCACGCCGATCACGCCGACCAGTCCGTCCAGCGGGCGCAGCGCGATGACGAACTCCTGCCGGGCCTGCGCGCCGGAGGCGTCCTCGGGCGCCGAAGCCGCCCGCTCCACCGCCGCGTTGCGGACCTCGACGTAACGCTGCATGATCGGCAGGTAGTCCTTCTCGGTCGGCTTGCGCGCGGACAGGGCGGGTTTCTCGCCGCCGGCCACGGTGGCGAGCTCGTCCACGGCCCGGTCGAAGGCGTCCAGTTCCTCGAGAAACTTCTGGCGCCAGCGGACCTCCATCTTCCTGAGGTCGTCATCCGGCTTGAACGGGCCGACCTTGATGGGCAGCCCGTAAAAGCTGACCAGGCAGCGGACCTGCTCGCGAAGCTGATGCTCTTCGAGGTACGCCCGGACAGGATCGCGGATCAGCGGGAGGTAATCGTCGCGGTCAATGTTCTCGTCCCGGGGGGCAAGGTCGAGCCCGCAGAGCCGCCCGTCCGGCACGTGGCGCACCCGGGCGTAGTGCTCGGCCAGTTCGCGGGATTCCGGCAGGTTCTTGTTGTACAGCAGCAGCAGTTCATCGGCCTGAAGCGGATGATCGGCGCGCAGCCGGGCACCCGCGAGGAGCACCACGACCAGCGCGATCTGCGCGGCGGCGAAACGATGTATCCGACCGGTCCGGCTCATGTCCAAGGCAGTCCCCCGGGACGATTCATGCAACCCGCTCATTATAGGGTCGCGGGACCGCCCTCGCGAACCGAAGCCAGGGTGTCCCGGTCAGGCCGGGCGCGATCCCGGCGGCCGGCGCGTATAATCCGCCGCTGAATCAATGGTCCCGCAGACGCTCCGCCGACAGGACGACCATGCCCGCTGAAGATTCCGCTGCCCCGATACCGCCCGATGAGCTTCAACGGCTCATCGACCTCGACCGCCGGCACGTCTGGCACCCGTTCACGCAGCACAGCCTGTGGAACGCGGTCGATCCGCTGGTCATCGTCGCCGCGGAGGGCGAGTACCTCATCGACGCCCACGGGCGGCGCTACCTCGACGGCCACTCCAGCCTGTGGTGCAACCTGCACGGGCATCGCCGCGCGGAGATCGACCGGGCCATCGTCGAGCAGCTTGGCAAGGTGGCCCACTCCACGCAGCTCGGGCTCGCCTCACCGCCGGCCATCGAGCTGGCGAAGCGGCTGGCGGACCTCGCTCCGGAAGGGCTGTCACGGGTGTTCTTTTCCGACGACGGCTCCACCGCTGTCGAGGCCGCCTGCAAACTGGCATACGGCTACTGGCACCATCGCGGTCAGCCGGAGCGGACCCTGTTCATCGCCCTGGGCAACGCCTACCACGGCGACACGCTCGGGGCGGTCAGCGTCGGCGGCATCGACCTGTTTCATCGCGTGTATCGCCCGCTGCTGTTCGAAACGCGGTTCGCCCCTTCGCCGTACTGCTACCGCTGCCCGCTGGGCAAGTCGCCGGAGAGCTGCGGACTCGCCTGTGCGGATGAGTTGGACAGACTGCTTGATGAACACGCCGGCCGCGTGGCGGCGGTGGTGGTCGAGCCGCTGGTGCAGGCCGCCGGGGGGATCATCACCGCGCCGCCGGGGCATCTGGCCCGCATCCGCGAGCATTGCGACCGTCATGGCGTGCTGCTCATCGCCGACGAGGTCGCCACGGGCTTCGGTCGGACGGGGAGGATGTTCGCCTGCGAGCACGAACAAGTCGCCCCCGACCTGCTCTGTCTCTCGAAAGGCCTGTCCGGCGGGTACCTGCCGCTGGCCGTGACCATGGCAACGGATGAGATCTACGAGGCGTTTCTCGGCCCCATCGACAGTGGGAGAACCTTCTACCACGGGCACACCTTCACGGGCAACCCGCTGGGCTGCGCCGCGGCGCTGGCGTCACTGGACATCTTCGAGACGGATCGGACCCTGGAGCGGCTGCGACCGAAGATCGAGCAGCTCGCCGCCCACCTGACCGCGCTGGCGAAACATCCGCGGGTCGGCGACGTGCGCCAATGGGGCTTCATCGCCGGCATCGAGCTGGTCCGCGACAAGGCGACGCGTACCCCTACGCCATGCAGGTCGGCGCCCAGGTCTGCGCGAAAGCCCGCGACCACGGCGTGATTCTCCGCCCGCTGGCCGACACCGTGGTGGTCATGCCGCCGCTGGTGATTTCCGCGGAGAACCTCGATCACCTGATGAACACCGTCGCCCGCTGCATCGATGAGGTCATGCCCGTCATTGCGCCGGGAGCATCGGACGGGTTGGAATAGCGGGATAGAAGCGAAGGCGAGCAGGTTCCACCCCAGCCGCAAACACATGAAAGTCGCCACGCGCGTGT